>NZ_JBFPDP010000043.1:0-46070 GCF_040830845.1 Sivoneniella epilithica UHCC 1019 | reverse complement strand
AAGTTTAGTAAAACTCATGCCTCTAGTTTTAAGGACTGTCTTATTTTGCCTTATCCTCTCCCTGCGTAAGTCCTGATTGTGTCTATGTGGCGAGAGAAGGGGGCACAATATCCCATTTGAGTAGTTTAAGAAGTTCTAGCAAAAGTATTATCTGTACTGTGTTGAAGAGGGAGAGTGTCACGAAGTCATCGATCGAACCCCACCGCATGTAGTCGTTCAACGTCTTTTTCTTGTCGTTGAGATTGTCGTTGCAGGCGATTGGCAACCATTTCAAATCGGTGAGCGTCTGCCGTTGTCACTCTGCTTGCTTTCACATCTGGTTCACCCTGCTCTACCTTCAAAATCATTCCCCGACCCGACTTTAGAATTTCTGAGGGAAGATTCTGACGATCTGCCTCCGATGGCTGAACTCCACGCCCTTTCGCAAAAGCATAAACCGTATTTTGTTCAGCGTAAACCGTGTAGGTACTGCCGATATAGCCAATTCCTTTCCTAGTTTCTACCGGTTCTCCCCCAGCTTCCAGGATGGTGCTGGCGTGATGGGCAATCACTAATGTCTGCTCACGCCAAGCAGATCTGTCCTGATCCATTGCCTTCAGGTCGCGATCGCCCAGTGGTTGCGCCTGCACAAAAGCCTTGCCAATTTGTTCAATTTTGCTCAAATGACGATCTGAACGCCCGACATCTCGCGCTTGGCGATACCAGTTTCGGACATCCTCAACACTAACCTGTCGTTGAGATTGCTCCGGTTGCTCGGTTGTCGGAACCATCGAGGCAGGAGAATTGGGTTGAGCCACAGAATCAGGCATAGCGTTAACAGCAGCAATCGGTGAAACTGATGCAAGTAGCTCTGATTGACTGACAGATTGTTCTTGTTTGGCTTGGGCGATCGCAACTGTTTCCGCAGGCGATCGCTGAGTTTGATAATTTGCCTGATCCAATGCCGCCGCCGTCGCCCGAAACGCTTGCAAATCTGCCTCCAAAATGTTGCCCGTGCAATCGGGGTCGAGAACTCCCCCAATGCTTTGAGCCGTCATCTCACTCCCATCTTTGCCAACCACGAAGAAGTTATCGCTCAGGGGATTGTAGCTGATGTCGTAATTCTGACTGAAAACTGTCCAGAACTCATCATTCGCATCCAATTGAAGTTTGTCTATGGCTTCCCCATAGGCGTAGGCACGTTCTGCAATTTGAAGGATCTCTTGTCCCCTCCCCAATTCAGTCTCTCTTGCTTGCGCTGAAGAAATTTCAACGTCAAAGTTTTGAGTCAGTTGCCCCTCACAAAGTTCTACACCGTCATGCACAGTTTGTGTAGTAGCTTCCACCATACCTGACTCAATTCTTTCAACGGCTGGCATGGTCTGTGTTGTCTGCCTCGCTGCCCACGCTTGTTGTGCCGCTTCTGCAAATCCTTGATCCAGAATATTTCGGGCAAACATGGCTCCAAAGCCTTTATCCAGTCCGCGTGACTCACCGCCTGTGAAAGGATTTTGAACCGCTGTTTCACAAAGTTTCAGATGCCCAGTATCAGAAAGATGAAACACAATTTCGCCGTCATGAACCAAATCAAAATCGTCTTGCCGATAGTAGGTGCAATAGAGAAGATTGTCATGCCGTTCAATGACCAGTGGGAGGTATGGCTCATTCTCAATTCGGAGATGAAAGTCTCGCTCTGGCTCTGGTACGTTGAAGATGACATCCGCAAGTCCTGCTTGATCGAGAAATTTCGCAATGGTTTTCTCTGCTCGACCAAATTGATCCTTGGAGGGCAAAATTCGAGAGGTTTCCATTGCGTCTTCAACAGTGGCTTCCGATTGAGGCGATTGACCTAGCCCCTCTTGCGAGTGGGTTTGGTCTGAGCGCTCCAATTCACTCTGCACCACTGTTTGAATCGCTAATTGCATAAATTCAGGAGTTAGCCCTATGCGATCGCGCTCCGGGTAATGCTCCATAAAGGCAGCGGCAATTTCTGAATCACCAACCTCGTTCTGCTGCAACCATCGACGCAATGCTGGGGCAATTCGCTGAACTTCTGTATCTAAGTGCTGCACAAAGTCTTGATGCACTTGCTGCACAGCAAACTGAGCGTAATTGGCTATATCCTGTAAACCATTTGCCATGACAGCTACATCAGACTGCATGACATGATCAATTCGCGTTTGAGCAGGATATTCCATCCAATTTGCCGTTGCTCCCTCAAACTCCAATCGCAAATAATCATCAGGAGCCTCAAACACCCGCACAGTGAGATCGCCCAAGGCAGTTGAGATCGTAGCCGTTGCAATTTCACTGGAGGCAATGGCATCTCCATTTGGTGAAGAATCCCCACCCGGACTTGCCTCTTCTACGGATGAGACCATGGGCAGTTCGGCTTGGATTGGAACTGTTGAGGATTCTGGGGTCGGTATCTCCGACCCCAGCACTGGCGGTTCAACGGTTTCCATTGTAGGCAGATCCAACCCCATCAATTCCCGCGCCTTATCTTGATGGGTGAACGCCCTGAGTTTGCCGTGAGACTCGTAGAGATAGGTCAAAACCGCCTCAACCTTGTCAGCCTCAACTACCAAACGCATTCTCTCTCCTAGAGAAGTAAATTCCGCTCCAGCGACAGCAATCAACCCCTCATCGAGGAAGTAATCTCCCCCTTTCTGCTTACTCGCGTCAGTCATGAGAGCTAGATTGCCATCTCGAAGCCCCATCACCGATAGCCTCTGGTCTACCGATTTCAGAGTCCCTTTGCTCTCTGTTACCTCCAAAAATCGCTGACAGGATTCCGGTGTGGTCATGATGACAGGCTGTTCTTCCAGCGCCTCTTCAATCTTGAAGTTCCGCGCCATCAGCATCCCCTGGTGGATCTCACCGTCCTCAGTGGTGTAGTTAATCAGCTTGCCTGTAAACTGCTCCGCTGCCCGAATGACGTTGCCTGTGAAAATTTGGCGTTGTTCGCAAACCTCTTGCTGCTTTTCGTCAAACTTGTTAATAATCTCATTGCCCCGCCAGTCCAGCACCTCTTGTCTCAAGCTGACTCCAGTGATTGATTCCGTATTGATTTTGGAGAACGGAACGATGAGTTGCTGAGTCGCATCTGCCACCTGGATTTGAAGTCGCCACATCGAGGGAGCAACTGGATTTCCTTCTTCACTGGAGCGATCAATGACGTTTTGCACAACGCCATAGTGAAAGTCACCATCTCGATTTCCCGTCAAACAGACGGACTGACCCACTGGAAACTGCTCTAACCACTGCTCGACGGTTCGAGCTTGTCGGTTGAGTTTATCGTTTAATTGGGTGATTTTGAAGGTTAGCTTATCGTTCGCTTCGGTTTCACTGCCTTCGTTTTCAGCATTTTCCTGTCCACCGACAAACGATTGAGTTAGCCGTTCCAGTGTCCGCTCTCGATAAACTTGGGTGCGTTCTCGCAAATTTTGAATCGTTTGCTGAGTCTGCTGCTGTGCCCGTTCATCAATCAAACTTTCATCGTGTTGCTCCAAGGTTTCAACGGTTAGTAGTCCCAGTTCTTGCCGAACCAAATTGGTTACTTCCAGCGCCGTTAATGGCTTCCGGGGTGATTTAGCCTCAACAATCTCCAGGAAAGCTGGCTCGGCAAATGGGCTGTCAACACCTTCTTTAGCAGGCATGACTTCCATGCGAGCAAGAGTTTTTGCCTGTAAATCGACGGTTTCTGCCTCCAGAGAACTGGTGCCCATCGCTTGTTCTCGTTCCAGCAGTTCCAGATATTCCCGCTCAATTAGCCCATAGACCTGTTCCTGTTGGGGCAGCGGTAGCAGGGGAATGCGTCCAGTGACTTTGGCGATCGCCCCTTCTGTGTCGATCGTATTCAGATCAGAGTCCTCTGTCAGCCCGGAGATGGGGTAGCCTAACTTGGCGTGCAGGTCTGGATGGTTTGCCATCACTTCAACGGCTACCTGATCGCCATACTCATTCAGGAAATCTACCACTTCACCCAGGCTAAAGCTGCTATCTCGTGCGGCGGTTGTATTGGCATTGAGGGATGCCATCTTTTTGAGCAATACCGCAGCAGGACGTTTTTCAGCCGCAATATCACCCATAACCAGACTGAAACTCGGCAGCTCTACCTGACCTGTCCGGTGAATGCGCCCTAGGGTCTGCATAAACTGGTTGATGTCCAAGTCCGGCTGGCAAATCAGCATATGGCGGGAACGCTGATCGGCAAATCGCTCAGACGCATGAAGGCTAATACCCGTTGAACCAGAGCGGTTCAGGATAATGACATCCATCTCTCCAGCATTGAAAGCCGCCACATTCTGAATCGCGGCTGTCGTACCCCGTTCTTTGCTAGAGCGGGTTTGATACGTTTGCAGTCCATCGGAACCATATTCAATCCGATCGTCGCGTCCAGTGATTTCGCCCGTCCGGTAGCCTTCTTGCTCCAGGCGATGACGGATATAGTCAATCGGAGAAACTGGAATCCCGCTCCAGTCGGTTTCTTGAATCAGTTCTTTGGTCTCCTCATACAGATGCAGTGCGAGAGGATTTAACTCTTCATCCGTTAGTTGGCGGCGAGTGCGATCGCCAAAGGCATCTTTTTCAATCACATCCCGTGATCGTTCCAGATACCGAAGCAGTAAGTCTCCAGCACTCAGATCAATTGGATCACCAGGTTTGAGGTCTTGTTCCTCAGCCGCACGCCCGATCGTACTGCCCATCGTGTTGTAGAGGGTGATGACAGGTTTTTGGTTATTTCGCAAAATTGCCAACGTGTCCTGCACCGTCTCCTCGGCTTTCAGGGCTAACAACGTCTGCCCAATGACGTTATGCATGATGGAGGTGAAATTGGTACTGCTGGCTCCAGCCGCACCCGTTGAGCCATCTGAAACAACCTGTTTAGCTTCTTTCTTCAGGTCTTTATCTATTTGCTTAACAGAAACTTTCTTGGCACGGTCAAACTCCATGATGGAACTCATGACCGTCGCCATATTCTGGGCGATTTCTTTATCTACCTCAACCACTTTGGCTGAAAATTCAACGCCTTCAAAGGAGCGTTCTCGCCGCAGGTATTGACCCGACTCCGCCAGTTTTGCCGCCAGCATTTGCTGGAGTGGAACGCCACCGGATTGGACAATATCGCTGAAACTGAACTGGTCTTCAACAGCATGGCGCATCCCCGTGCGAGATGCATACAGGGTCATCGTGTAAGGATTTTTGGCATAGGTGGCAGAGGAGAACACAACTCCACCCGCCTGTTGTACCAGCGATCGCACAAAATCGGCACGGTTTTGAGGACCCGACTGAGCCGTATCATTTGATGTCCCTCCGGCGTTGTGGCTTTCATCAAAAATGAACAAGCTTTGAGGGGCAATCGATCTCAAGAAATCTCGTCGTGCGGTTTCTTGACCTTTAACAGTCTGCAACTGAGAATAAGTCGTGAAAACGATATTGTAGTCACCGAGATCTTGCTGCACTGCCAGTCGTTCTAGCAAGGCTTTCTGCTCTTTACTTCCCCCTGTTTTGCTCTTGGTGCCATCTGGCAGGTTCAACGTAAAGTCAGAGTTCGTCACCAGGGGCTTAATCGTTTCGATGCCCACATCATTCAGGTCACGCAGGAAGTCCGTGTAGAGCTTTGCGTCATAGGTGACGAACACCAACGTATTGACATCCTGAGAAGATGGCAGATTCAAGGTGCCACTGAGTTGAGCCTTGGCAATTTCCGCCAGTTGCAGACCTTTACCAATTCCGGTCTGATCTCCCAGAATAAAGGCTTCACCCTGCTCTAGGTTGTCGATCGCCAGAGCAACACTGTCGATTTGTTCGGCAAAGGGCTGAATCCGAGTTGTGCCCAGATTCACCTTGTAATCAACAAAGGTGTCAATTGAACCTACTTTCTGCTCCAAGCGGATCAGCGAGTCCTTGACGGCAGTTTGCAGATTCGTCGGCACCAATGTTCCAGCATAGGGTGCTTGACTCTGCGGTTGGTAGGGAACTTGCTTGATGTCGTTATCCATGATGGCTGTTTCCAATGAAGTGGTAGTAGCGGCTACAGGTTGCGGCAAACGGTGATCATCCGGTTCAACCACTCCTCCAGCGATGTCTCTTGAATCAAGGTTTGAACCATTTCCAGTCCATTCCCGGTCGTCGGTTGAACCGGAAAGTCGAATAGTGTCACTCCTTCCCTCCAGTCCGAGGGACGCAAGAACAGCATCGCCTCCTGGAGTTCCGTATTGCTCGTCGTCAGAGCTTCTGCCCATACCAACGTCGATTCGTCCATTTCTGGCATCACCAATTGGTACATCTCGCCCTGACTGAGCGTATTGAGGATCTGCTGATATAGCTTCTGCTCGCTCAAATTCTTCTGTTCCAACGTCTCGCGAATCAGCCAGTCCAGACGATCGCTCAGGAGTTCCAGGTATTGTTTGTAGCTCTGGATTTCGGTCACTTTCTGCGGTATGAGCACTGCTGTCAATTGCAGAATCAGCGAGTCCTCGGTCGGTGGAGTCCAGAATTTCGAGGTGGACGGGAGATAAATCGCCATCGGGTAGCAACTCCTTGAGATCAGAGAAGGAACGGTAAACAGTGGGTAATTCAGCAGCAGGGTAAGGTCGAGCAGATTTGCCTCTACCCTCAATTACAATCACGTCGATCGGGAAGGTTGTTCCCTGTTTAGAGTAGAGGCTTCCTGCAATACAGAAATGCTGGGTGACGTTGTAGTTGTCGTACAGGCTTTTGTAGAAAGGAGCATTTTGCCGCGAGTTATAGCTGGCGATAGCATCAGCTTGATTTCCAGTTTTATTCCCCATTGGCGCGCTGAGGATGAGAACAGAGCGTCCATCATCTTTCATTGCCTGAAGTGCCTTAAGGGCAATCGTCTGGTCAATCTGGGTTGTGACATACTGCGGAGTTGCAGGTCCGCCCCACACCCACCATTCTTTTGTCTGCCCATTCTCCTTCACCGACCCAAATGGAGGGTTGGCTAACATCACATCCACCTGTTCAGCAGGTAAGTAAATAGCTGCGTCATGTTCAGTGACGGTATACCCCTGCAATCTCAGGTCAGTTACCCGGTCTGGGTTCAACTCATTGAGGACTGCTCGATGGGGATTTGCCGTAAGCAGAAGTGCCGCATGTCCTGCTGTTGGCTCGTACACGGTTGTCTCTGCCGTGATACCTGCTAGAGATGCTGCCAAAAATGCGATCGGGATGGGGGTACTGTAAGCTTGCTGGCGGACGGATGTGGAAGAACGAACCCCTAACGTTGGTTGACGCTCTAGCAAATCAACCAGTCGATCAAACGCTTCATGGATGGTTTGAGACTGCCTAATCATTTCCCGTGCCGATCGCACAACCGCCGCTTCCATTGCCTCATCCACACCTTTTGTGAGGGGACTACCGGATGGAATGGCTGTTCCCAAAACAGCCTCAGCCTGCGCCCGTGCTTCCTTAATCCGGGCGTAGCTCTTTCCTTGAATTAGATGACTCTGAAATGATTCGATCAGGGCTTCACGGTCAATGTCAGGCATGGTTGAAGCAAACCGTTAACTGGTAAAGGGTTTAGAATTTTGTACTGGGTTCAAACATTTGGTCTAGGCGTAACTCAATATCCGGGTCTTCTTCTCGCAGAACTAAAGAAGCATCATCAGAGTCATAGTCGGCTACTGGGAGAGGGGCATTTTTTATAGAACTGTTATCGCTGTGTGGGTGGATCTCATCGTTAAAAGCAAGAGCAAGGGCACTCCACGCATCACACCAGCTACTAGACAATCCGTTTGATTCAGGCAAGAGAGGACTCCTTTTAATTCAGTTCAAAGTCGCGATTCGTTTCCTGGGCTTGAGCGACCTGTTGAAGCATTTGCATCACCTTGCTGGCACGCTCAAAATCTTGTGTTTCGAGTCGCGATTCAATCTGATCACCCTGCTGATGATAAAGTTCACCCCGACCATCAACAGCCATCACCACGAGCGAATTTGAGCCAATCTCAACGGAGTAATGATGGTCTTGATAGTGATTCGTCTCGTTGTATTGGGCAACAGATCTAGCCGCGATCGCAAACTGCTCACTCTTCTGGGCATGGTGTTGTTCTCCCCGTTCGGACCCCCGGACATTTTCAGCATCCTGCCGCATCAAAGACAAAGCTTGACTCTGTTCACGGGAGAGTGTGTCCGGCTGCTCCAAAACCGTGATTTTGGGGTCTTTCTGATAGAAAACGCTCTCCACTTTGAACCGCAGCAGGTCTTGACCTGTTTCTCTATCACTCAGCCGATAAGTGTTTCGCCCCTCAAAAGCGACACGGAAGTCGTGGTGTTCATACTGCCGTTCCTGGGTACGCTCAAAACCTTGATTGAAGACTTCTAATGCCGCTTTTGCAGCCTGGTGAGTCCGAATGGCAGCAGGTCGAGAGGCAAGCCATTGCCCTGCCTTCTCCAGCCCGCGTCCACCTACTTCTAAGGCTTTCGTCCCTCCTGCTTGTAACGAGCTTTGAGCCTGTTGTTTGAGAGTTTGAACCCGCTCACTCCCAAGTTCTTCTTGAACCGCTTTGAAAGTCTTTTTCGCCCCCTCTAGAACTGTTTGCTTCACCGTCTGAAACGTTTCACTCTCCAATCCATCCTTCACCGCCTGTACTGCCCTCTGCGAATGAACAGCCAAGTCTTCAACAACGGATTGGAAAAAAGCTTTGCTGTCAGATTCTGGAAGTTGGGCGATTTGCTGCGATGCAACCACCAATGCAGGAGGTAAGTCAATCGTCAGCACCTGGGCAAAATGGGGTTCTTGAGCAGAATCGTGGTAAAACTCCGTGGCGATTGGCTGGCTAAGAGGTGGCTCAGCTACCCATTGAGAAAACGCTTGCGCGATCGCTGGAGAAGTTCCTGCTACTGCGATCGCTTCGGTTCCCATACGATAAGCAACAGGCGATTCATTCAGCATCACAGCAAGATTGTTACCTTGCGCCACCAATGCATAGTCGCCAACCATCACAACAGGTTCTGTTAAGGATGGATCACCCAACGGATTCATCAACTCATCAGCCATAGAAATAATGGCTTGCGCCGCCTCTTGTGGAGTGGTGATAGACAAGCCTTCAGGCTCAGAAACGATTGCGGGAATAGCGGCAATCTGAGTACTCCAGGAATTATCCAGGCCAACCTCTGTCTCTGGTTGCCAAAGCGCATTCGTAGAAACAACCCCATCTCGTTCTTGACGAAATAAGATGTTGTCCCCAGAGCGAATTTCTAGTTGCGGATTTTTCTGGGCGTAATCGTTGAGTTCACCCCTCTGACTGGGTGCCTCTTTGATAACTGCTGAAATTAAATCAATCCGGTCTTCGGTTAGTTCATCGCGTTGTTCACCGGATGCCATCTGACCGAAAATTGTGCGCCCATTTTTACCAAATCGAATCTTGAGATCCATCGCCTCTGGATCAACCCCTGACCTTTCAGCAATCGCATCAATAAGTTGGTTAACTGAAGAAGTTGACATCGTAAAATCCCTCGCAGACTTATGCAGCTAAACGTCCGAGAACCTCGTCCACACGAACCATCGCAGTAGCTCGATTTACAACAACCTCTCCCTGTACTAATGCCAGAGCAAGCTGCTCATCAAAGTAGATTTCCATCAAAGGAGGCTGATACGTTTTAGGGCATGAACGCAGATAACCGATTAGCCCGTTTATCCAGCGGATAAATAAGATCTCATCAAACCAGATCTCGATCACCTGGGGGGTGTATTTGGGTGGCAGTGGCGGCTTACGGTTTTCTTCAATCAGTCGTTCAATCCAGCCCGGATTCTCGCTTAAAGCCACAAGAGCTTCTGAAGATAAGCCCCAAGAAGCAGGAACTAGAATTGCAGGACACAGTTGACCAAGAGCCTGATTCAGGTGAGAGTTGTTGCCACTGTCACCAGTCGTTCTCTCAACCTCAAGAGGGGTTAATTTCGTTTCCGTAGTTGCCGCCTTAAAGGTGTCGTAAAAGTCCTGCCACGGCTGTTGCCAACTCGCAGGAATCAACGGATTATGCATTATTCACACTCCATTTCATAGTCAAACTGCTCCTCAACATCAACATCAGCAGCCATTGCCAAAGTGGTCTTTTGAGTTAAGGTTGCAACGGCTTGAAAGTCTGATTCAGTAAAGTCAGTTTGCACCTCGCTTGCCAAACCAACAATCAGTATTCGTCCCTCCGGCGTTTGCAACTTCAACAAATTATTTGCATCAAAACTCGCGGTTAAACCGCTGCTACTTTCTTGGGCGATCGCAACATCCGGATTGCATTCCAGGTAGTCTGCAATCGCCGTTAGATTCTCCCAAACGACACTGGATGGCTCGATTAAGGGGAGAGCCAAGTCCATTTCGCGGTCTTTAACGTCTGTCTCAACTTCGTCTTCAGTGGCTTCCACATGCGCCACAACAGGAGCGGTGACGATTGGTCGTCCCTGGTCATCGACCTGCACTAACACAACGGGGGACTCTGCCACCACTGCTCCATGTAGATATTCTAAGTCTCCAAGCTCTTTTCCTGTAACCGTTTCGACTTCCCCAATGGGTCGCAAGACCATTTGAGGTTCGACTGCAATCTGCCCCAGGTCTGCTGCCAGATTGCTTAACCCTTCTAGTTGAGTTGGGAGTGTTGGACCATCTTCTACACCTGCAATCGAAATCAATGGCTGTGCTGTATCTTTGACGTAAGCACAGATACCTTCCAATTCTGTTGAGCCTTGATAGGGACGGTACAGCTCATAGCGCACAGCACCCGAATAAATCTTTAGCAAGTCTTGCTGGGCTTGTGGGTCAAGGTAATCCGCGATCGCTTGAGCCGCAACCAGACTACGCTCTTTTAACTCAGCCCCTTGATGGTCAAAAATGGTTGCGATGAGTGTTTCTCGATCCAGTCCTGCTCCAACAGAAGCCAGAGGCATCCTGATTCCGCAGATATCTTCAGAGGCTTGCTCCAGCAGTTGATTGGGCATGGCGCGGTAGTATTGCTCTACCGACATCGTTTGTTGAGCATTCCACTGCCCAAACTGCTCAACCTGTAATATTGCAGCCGCTTGTTGTTCTAGCCCGTAGGCGATCGGTTCTAAATCTTCAGCTAAAGAGACATAACTGCCATCGGTTTGGCGGGTCAGAACAGGCTTAAGAACCTCCTGGTTTTCAGAAGAAATGCAACCGATTTCGGTAACATCCTCAGCATCCGAACTAATTTGCAGATTGTAGTAAGCAGTTCGGACAGTTACTTCTGCGTCAGGTTGAGCAAAGACATTAGCTGCATCCACTAACCGGGCTTGAACAGCAAATTGAGCCTCTACCTGCCGTCCTAGTTCGCGTTGCAGAACGCCATAAGCTTGATTTGTCAAAAGGGGCTTGAATTCTGGTTGCCCCAACAGGTCTTCTTTAAGTTGACCAGACAGTTTGGCGGCAATCACCACTTCTTCGTTTTGGAGATCAGGATTATTCTCATCTGGAAGCTTGAGTATCCATAGCCCTTCATCTGACGAGCCAAGCATGAGGTGAGGGGATGTTCCATAAATTGGGTTGCGCTCCTCATCAATCTCAAGGCTCATCATTCGAGAGCCACTGTCCGATGGTGCAGCGTAAGACTCCAGCAGATAATTAGCGAGGTCTTGAAGCTGTTGGAGTTGAATCTGTCGCTGCCCATTGGCGACCGCAACTGCATTTTGCTCCACTAGGACTGGATACAGTGAATTCGCTGCAATCACTCCTTGTTCAGTTTGATGAAATTGCTGCACACCATTGACTTCGACATCTAAAATTTCACCATCTACCACCTCTACAACAGATGCCTGTTGAGGTAACACCGGACGCTCAACTGCTGCACGCAAAGCTGCAATCTTTTCTGGAGGCGCTGCTTCCAACGCTTCAGGGATGGCGAGGAGCGGACGAGCAATTAATGTGTTGCCAATTTGAAGTCGAACCTCTGCTGCTTCTGAGGCTTGCAATAAAGGTGGATCGTTCCCTTCTATGGCGATTGGGTCAACTCCACGCAGCAAATCAGGTTCCCTGCCGATCAGCTGTGCCTGCTCAGTGCCCATCAACACGTTCAATTCGGGGAGTACTTCTCCATCAATAAATGACTCCTCTTCCAACTCCGCCTGCATTTCAATGGAAGGTAACACAGGTTGTGGCTTAGGAATTTCAGGAATGTCCTGATTGAGTATTCGGGCAAGTGCTCGATAAAGTTCAGAAATATCCCGTTCGATTTTCTCGGCACTTGCTTCACTGACTGTAAATACCATCGTGTCCCTCCATCAAGCATGATTGCGATGACTACTAATCATCAACTTCAAAATCGTAGTCAAACTCGCTTTCTACTGCTAAAGCCTGATTTGTCTTCTGTGAAAAATCTGCCAATTCCTTGAAGTCAGCACTGTTAAAATTCGTTCGTACTGAGTCTCCTTCAACGGTCAATGTGTGACCTTCAGAGGTGATTGCCGTTAGCTTCCCTTCAGCATATTCAAGCGATAGTCCAGTGGCTCTATCATCTGCTTTGTCCACCCCTGCTGCCTGGAAATAGGTCATCAAGTCTCCGACATTCGTCTGGTTCTCTGGGGCAAGTGTGACTTCTTTGACAACGCGGCGTGGGCGGCTGGAGGATTCTGCTTGATCCGCAGGCTGACTTGCAGACTGCCGATTTGTTGTATTGATTTCGTAACCCTCGCTTTTGAGAATCGCGATCGCATCATTCACATTGGATTGAGACAGTTTTAGCATCGGAGTTTGCTTTGTTGTCTGCTCCATTGAAGCCCCCATTTTTTCAGCAACAATCTCCGCAGGCTTACCAAATAGAACGGCTCCTCCATCTGGATATAAACTGACATTGGCAACATTGCTCGCCTCTAGTTCCTTAAAAGAAACCTTATACCCTTGCGATTCCAACGCTTCTTTGGCGGGCTTGATTTGCGATTCAGTCAGGTTGAGTTTAGGCATTGCCGTACCCGTTGTAGCAGAGGGCTTGGTATAGCCTGTTTCTAGACCTAATACCCCGGCAACTTCTTGAGCCACAGCACCCGTAATCACTGCCCCTTTACCGTTATTGCCGTCGTAGGTTGCGATCGTCACTTCCAGCTTTAGATCCTTGGTAGCAATGTCTAAGCTCTCACCGAATTCTTGCTTAATCTGTCGGTATTCTGCGCGATCAAAAGTGAGCATGGGTCTCCCACCCGGCGTTTCGTCTGGTTCACGTTCCAGAGCTTTCGCCAGGTTTTTGGCAGAGCCATCATAGACATGGTAGGTTTCGCCATCTGGTGCCTCTCGGAAAACCACTTTGGGCTTCAAGTTACTTTCAAGCTCTTGAGATTCCACTTTGTAGCCTTGAGATTTCAGCCACTCCGCGACAGAATCAACATCATCTCGATCCAGTTTTACTTTGGGAGTTTGTTTGCTAGTTTGTCCTAATGGCAAATTAAACTCTTGAGCCACATCTTTTGCAGCTTGTCCGTAGATGGTGGCACTGTGTCCATGCAACGTGATATTAGCGGTCTTCTCTTCAACGAAAGAAACTTGATAGCCACGCTCCTCTAAGCCTGCCTGCACCGTTTCAAACTGTGCGGCATCAATTTTGAGCATGGGATCTTCATTTCGGGTCAATTCGGGTTGTACCCCTAAAATTTCAGCCACTGCTAGAGCGACATCTTCAAAAACCATTGCTCCCTTGCCTTTGCCAAACACTTTCAGTTCAGCGATCGGCTGAGTTTGTGTATCCGTTTCTTCAATCGGTGCTGTAGCCATAAATTAAGGTCTCCCTAAAACGTGACTTTGACTTTTCCGTCTTCTTGAGAACGGGTTCCTCCTTTAGCAGGTTTCTCTTCTGGCGCTGGGAAATACTCTTGGGCGATCGCCATTCGTTTAGCGATTTGTTCTCGGCTATGTTCTTCGGAGAAGAATTCTTGTTTAGACCGTTCGATTAATCGTTGTCGCACTTTTTCCCATTTACTGCGGCTCCATTCATCCGCCTTAATATCCTCTTTGGGTAACGTGATTCTCGTGATCATTGGAATCGAGCCTTCATCCCTGGTGCCATAGGCGGGATTAATGAACACACATTTTCCAGCAACAAACTTATTGAATTGTGCAGACTCTACGATCGCTCGTTTATGCAAATGCTCTCCAGTACTGGTACTGCCCCCACCTTTGCCTGTACTGCGGCTTTTTTGGCGCGTGGTGAGTTCTTCTTCACCGATATAGTCACTAAACATCCGGGCGCTCTCGGATTCCTGTGGGTTGAAAATGGCTTTTGTGGCACAACCACCCAGAATGGCGCGGCTGATCTCACGCGAGTAGGCTTTCTCTAATTGGTTCAAGTTCTGATAGCCAATTAAGGTGACTTGCCCAAGAGAACGATTCTCGTTGAGCCACTGAGTCAGGGTTGGTAGGTAGACGGTGGGCAGCTCGTCAACGGCAACCAGAAACGGATCTTTGCGACCACTGCGGGCGTTGCGAGCCACCAGCATATGCAGAATAGTCGCAACCAGTGGAGCAACCGCATCCCGGCGCTGGCGATCGAGACCTAACACAATCATGCGTTTGCCTTCCAGGTCTAATGGCAGTGTGGTGGGTCCACAAAACGCACCCACCAGTTCCGGGCTAAGGAAACGGCTAAAGACTTTGCTTGCTGTTCCAACGACCCCTGATACTGTTTTTTCACTGCCTGCCAGTTGTAGAAGCTGCGAGAACGCCAGATAAACCCACTGGCTAATGGGATGCCCCTGACCGGATTCACTCCGTTCCCACGCCGCTTGAATTCGTTCTGGCAGTTTCGACAGGCTCAGAATGGTGGATGCAGTCAGAATGTCGGGCGCTGGTAAACCCTTTGCCAGCATCAGCATCGCCTGGGTCAACTGGTCTCCGGCATCGGCGAAAAATTTGTCTTCCGAAGCGTTGGCAGAGAGCGCAAAGTTACGGTTCATCACCGTCGCAATTTGCCGCGCCATTAACGCATCATCAGGGCTGTGGAGGAAGTCTAAGGGGTTACAAACTTCAGATTCTTCAAAGCCTGGAGCAAACACTTTGACATCGTACCCATGCTTTGCCGCAAACGGCACGAGCAATTCTGCCTGCTCTGGATATTTGAAATCGTAAATACACAAGGGGATGCCTTCTTGAATGGCAGAGCGAATCGCCGGATTAATCAGTGAGAAGGTTTTCCCTGATCCAGGTCCACCACACACAGCAATCCCCCGGTTTGCGTCCGGAATCCAAAGTGTTTTCTTTCCAGCAACAGGTTTCCCTTTGTCATTGCGCTTAAACAGTCCGGCATAAAGCGTCACCGCATTGTGCTTACGCTTTTCCAGTTGGTCTAGAGCACGTTTACGAGCAGTTCGTTTTTCGCGATCGCCAGCCAGGTAGCCGGTGGCGATCTTGTTGCCATTCTTCCGACCTTTCCCTAACCAGGCGAGGGAAATCCAGCCAATCGCCACAATCAGCAGCATGAGACCATTGCCCCCTTTAAGGGACTGGAGGATTCCACCCCCATACTGAGAGCCACTCTGGACAAACGTATTTGGCTCACTGGCACGGAAGGCGATTGTTTGGGATTGCATCAAGGGAGAGGGTTGCATTTCAACCTCAAGCGGTGAGATCAGGGAATACCGTTTTAAGCCACTGCCGTAAGCCTTCTGTAAGTGCTAGTAGCTTTTCTTGGAGCGTTTCGCGTGGGTCGTCCGGCTCAATGATTGGAACAGGTTCTTGTGGCGTTTCGGGTTTAAGTGGTTGCGCGACCCTTGCGGTAACGGCAAAGCCGTGTACCTGTTTCACCTCAGCCGTTTCGGTGTCATCCTCAATGTCACCTACGACAATGCCATCACCAGGGCGATAGCTGATGAAAGGAACAGGTCCAATCACGAATGGGGAACAATTGGGTTCGATTGATGAGGACAGTTGACAAGCACGAAAATACAAAGCTGTCTTGATGCTTTGCTGACTCGCTTCTGTTAGCACGACCTTAAAAGCATTGCTGAAGATATTACGCCCAGTTGGTTCAAGCCCATTACTCAACTGAGCACCTTCCCCCTGTCCACCTTGAACCAGTTGCCGACCTGTCAGCCAAACTTTTCGATGAATGGCTTGATCGCCAGATAACTGAATTCCAGAGCAGGTAATGGTGTTACAAGGCACTCTGTACCCAGCAATATCACTTCCCGATAGACTGTTAACCCCCAACTTGCCAGTCAGCTTCATGATGCCAACAGAGCCACTGGATTGAGGCGGAACCGGAAAGAAGCTCCAGGGCAATTCTTTTAGCCCAGGAACATCGCTCATTCGAGCAGTCTGCCAGAACTGAAATCGTTGCAATGGTACAGACAACAATCCTGGAACATCTTTGAGCGTATAGCGCGATAAATCAAAGTTGATAAAGTTAACGGTTCCTAGTTGCGGATCGCTGGTAATGATTTCATTGAGCGTGCGAGCCAGGTTGGGACGTGGAAAGACTACACTGAGCCGATCTTTGAGTAACGGCACCTTAGCGATCGGTTGAGTACCCAACTTTGGAATTGCCCCAACTAAATCGGCTAACGTTTGACGCTCAAACAGCTTGAACTGGCTCAATTTGACTGCTTCCGGTGAAACTTGAGTACCAACCGCAATCGTAAATAAGTTCAAGTCTTGCAGGCGGAAGTTGTGTTCAAAGTCGCTCAGGGTAAGGACTTGATCCAACGGTTGACCTGTTCGCCAAGAGCGCAATCCAACCGCTCCCGATGTTTGAAGCCTGGGTAATTTAGCAAACGTTAGAGCCTCCCAGTTTGGGGCAGTGGCGGATCGTTCGCCTTGTTGAACCGTTACGGTCGGAATACTGGCGGCTTTTGTTGGAAGTGATGTAAACCCCCAGCAGACAGCAGCAAGAACAATAGGAATAACACGACGAGAGGACATAGTGTTACACACCTCCAGGAGTTGAAGTTGACTGCGAACTTGAGGCAGGGGTTACAGACGAGGGAAAAACAGAAGGAGCAGGGGATGAGGGATTTGGGAGTGTCGCAGGAGTTGTTGTTGAGTACCCCATTTCAGCCAGTTTGGACACAACGGCTAGTGATAGTTGCGATCGCTGCGCCGCTTGCTGCATCGGCATCCCGTTACGAACTTGAGTTAAAAACGTCCGTACACGCTTTGCTACCGGGCTAGATGAGGAAATTAACCGCTGGCTCAGTGCCCGTTGCAGTCCGCGTTCAACATCGTTCCAGCTGGCGGTACGATTGCCAGCCACAACCACTCCACCCCCATCAATCAGGTTTTGATGATCGGGTGTGACCGCAATGGAGGCATATTGGGGCTTACCAGACCCGTAACCAACCTGGAATAGGTAAGTTTTTCTGCCGTATTGCGATTGAGTAATGACCGTCAACAGGGTCGATTCTGTTCGAGGAATATTGGGGAACTGAATTCCTGTCACACGCTTTAAGTGGACAATACTGGCTCCAGAGCGCTTTCCTAACGAACCATCAAAATCAACTGCGATCTTACTGGGGTCGTCGAGCCAAGCTCTTAAAATCGTCTCACCTGTTCGGGTGAAATCGATATTAGTGCCAGATCCCTGCCAAACGGTAACGTGTGCGCCATTGCCCTTTAGCCCTTGTGCCTGAGATTGAGATACTTGTTGCACGATCGCCGCGGCGATCGCCGGAGTGATAGAACTGAACACAATACCGACGAGCAGTGGAATCATTGTTAAAGAAAGCAGATGCTTTTTCATCGCGCCACCTCAAATATGGAATTGGTTTGTACTTGAAGTTGCTTTCCGGCAGGAACCCGCCAAACTTTTGTTCGATTGCGGTTGCTCTCTGCTGACTGTTGATTGCGATCGGTCATTTGCTTCTGCACTGCCCCAAATGCCCCTTCAAGCAATGCACCGCCAATGTCGGTCTTACCGTTCGTGATGTTGGAGGATGACAGAGAGGGAGTTGAGGTTACACTCTCGCTTTGAGGGCGATTTAACAGTTTGCCAGTCTGACCCAATGCACCCGTGAGCGCCACCATCAGGTCTTTACCGAATCTGCCCCTCTCTCTGTTGATGTTGTCCGCCATGACTGGATTGCCACCCTCGCCCGTGATCGTCAGCGAGCCTGGTGGTGCCTGAACGATTTGAGAGCCTGCGGCAGAAGGGATAACAACGGAGGAAACAGAAAGTTGAACCATGCCGCTATCAGACACCGCATCCACTTGAGCAACCAACTCTGTTCCAGCCGGAAGCGCGACTGAGCCATCTGATCCAAGCAAGGGTTCATTGAGTTGAACTGTGAATTGCTGCGGCTGCTTTTGCTGGATATCTTCTGCCCACACAATCGGGGTGTTGAGCGTGGCGGCTGCCGTAGATCCAGGCATCAATTGGGATACCTGACTTGGCTCACCCGTCATGATGGCATTCACATCAGCGTCGTACCGCTGCGGACTACCAAATTCCTGGTGGCGAGTATCGCCGCTGTTCAAAGACTTAGATTGTGCTGTTACTGCCGATGGTGTAGAGGAAGGAGTGCCCAGGGAAGAGGGTGAAACAGACGAGTCCATCGCCGGTTCAGCAGTAGAGAGATCCTCTCCTCCATCGTTCCCCTGACCAAAGC
Organism: Sivoneniella epilithica UHCC 1019; assembly: GCF_040830845.1. Taxonomy (NCBI): domain Bacteria; kingdom Bacillati; phylum Cyanobacteriota; class Cyanophyceae; order Leptolyngbyales; family Leptolyngbyaceae; genus Sivoneniella; species Sivoneniella epilithica. Next base: position 27,532 of record NZ_JBFPDP010000043.1, on the reverse strand, counting down.
TACCAACCCTTACTGCATCTTGCCATGCCTGGTTCGGCTCTTTGTTTTCTGGAACTGAGTTAAGCGGCTTATCTGTCAAAGGTGCAGAACGTGCAATCGGGGAAGGGCTAATAACCGGGGTATAGCTGCGGACAGGTGGAGCGACTGCAACGGGGGCGGGAGTACGAACCGGGGTGGAAGATAACGACCTCGTTGAAGCAGTCTTAAGCGGACTCTTCTGAGTGTTTGGTTTGGTGGGAAGACGTGGAGCAGTATTCTGTTTGGTTTGCGCGATCGTTTGCGTTTGGGTTCTTAGAGCTGTTTCAGTCTTGAGTCTGCCGATCTCCTGTGCTGATGGATCAGCGGTCGGTGTCGGCTCAGGGGATGGCGGAGGCGGTTTTGTGGCAGCTTTGTCATCCCAACTATTCACACTCAAAAGGAACAAACCCACCGTGCCGACCGCACCTGCCATCAGGATTGAGACCAGTCCAGCTTTGGCAAATGGATCACTCCAGATTGGAGTTTTTGTTTTAGCGGTGGAATACGCCTCTTCCCCTTCCAGATCTTCGGGGTCAAGCAGGAACTCTTCCTCTGAAGCCTCTGGATCGAATGCTTCTAGGTCAACGGTTTCCTCTAGAATTTCTGGCTGGTCAGAAGCAGACTCTCGTTCAAGAACGGCAGTTGCCGTTGAAGGTGGAGCAGGCTTGCCGGGAGGAGGTTCCAAGACAAAACCCGTCATCGCCGCAAGATCATCCCACTCTGAGGATGTGGATTGTTGAGGATTGGAGGATTGGGAAGAGGGATGCATGATATCGAGGTCTAATCGTTGCGAGGTTGGTAGCGAGGTCTAACGGGTAAGCTGCTGAATCTCCAGATCACGCATTTCGGTAATGCGTAATCCGCTTTGCTGCGCTTGATAGACGGCTTGTTGAATTGGAGTGGAGTTTTCTGGTAGAGGGTCACTGGTCGGCTCAACCGCTTGCACAAAAACAGATTTGTTGAATGGAATGACACGCCCTTGCGGATTTGCACCGTCGAAAATCAGTAGGTTGGCAACCACATCGACCTGCCATATTCCCGGTTTGACTGGCTTTGGATCTGAAACCGATTCAAAGCTCAAGACGCTTTGAGCCGCATTGCTGAACACGCCGTTCGGGGTCATTTTGGCAACCTCTTGCAGAAACGGATTGCGAAAATCCTCAGCCACCATGAACGAAGCTTGCCATGTTCCAGTTGTAATTCGACCTCTGCCCACCTGAACTCCTGGATCACTTAACGATCCTCGGCTTGCTTGACCGGTCGCTCCTGCCCCATTTTTAGAAGTAAGCTTTGCATTCCAGGTGAACAGCATTCCTAACCCATTTTTGACAAACTGGTGAACCGTGACTGGCGTTCGAGAAAAGTGATCGACTGGTTCCATCGCAATCGATCGCCCATTGTCAAGTTGCACCATTGAAGGAGACGGTTTTCGAGCCACTGCCCAGGTTCCAGTCGCGATAGCAAGAGTTAGAAACAAAATCAAAATTTGAAGTCCCAACGTGCCAAGCGCGAACATCGGGAGAATATCTGACGAATCAAACCGTCGTTTCTTACTCAATAACTGCATGATGACCTAAGCCTCAAATGGGTGAGTGATGGACTACCGAGCGAGAATGCCACGGAAATTCTTGAGTCCAGGGACATTGGCAGCAACGGTTGACAGCATTCCAACTGCGCCACTGTTAATCACATGGAAAACAGTCATTCCACCGCCAGCTGCTAATGCCAGAGCCAGAGCGGGTGCAAGCAGAGCAATAATCACCAGAAAGCCCATTGTGTCTGTCACTTCGGCATTGACGACTACCACCGCTGCGACTCCCACGATGATGTTGTAGCAAACCTGCGCCATTCCCAGAGAAAAGAACCCGGTTAACCACGCCCACATTGATTTGCCGTCATATAAGAATGCGCCTGCTACCGCGATCGGTCCCATCAATCCAGTGAGCAGCATGGCAATTTCGAGGATATTGGCGAACGCCCATTGAAATGCTAATAGCACAACTTGAACGAGAGATTGAGAGATAGCACCTAGAAAACCAGCCGCATAGCTCGCTCCACCAAATAAGAGACCTTGATCAAGACCACCTTCAAACGCTTCACCAGCACCTTGAGCAGCACGCAGGTTTGGAGTTTGAGACAGCAAATTACCCAAATCTGCGAAAGCGTTTCCCACAGGATGCTTCGACTGATAATCCTGAATCACTTGCTGGGCTTGCTGGTTAGCGTTTTTCATACACTCAACCTGCCGCTCCCCAACCATCCCCTGACATTGACTCAGCAACGCCCCAATCTGGCTTGACACCGCCCCTTTATCCACAGAGGCTTGAATCGCATCCTGGAGTTTGACCTCCAGGAGCGTGGTTGATAAGACCTGCTCTGAAACGTTGTGGATGACTCCTCGCAAACTAAAGGTAATCTTTCCTAGCAGGTTGCCATTGTTAGCTAGCAGAACAACGATGACAAGCGGGATAAGCAGGCTTTGTAAGGCTGAGTGATAGTCTTCTTCATGAACCATACGGCGAATGAATTGCAGCATGAAAAAGACTAGCGAACCTGCCGCAAATAGCCCAGCCATTCCAACGATCGTGGCATATAGCTGACTTTGAAAAATGTTGAGCCAGTGATTATTCCAGGCTTGGGCAATCCCTTGCGTGGTGTCAATGCCGCGTTGAAGAATGTCTCCAGCACCAAGTGCGCCAAGCAAGGAAGAAGAGAGAAGATTCAGCATGAGTCAAGGTCTCTTATCAATCGATATTTTTACGGTAGTCAGGCGATCTGACTGCCGTATGGCATTGAGCAGCTTTTGTCTAACTATGGATTATCATTTGTTTGATTACCTGTAACTCCAGGCAGGTAAACATTTCCAGAAGCCTGAATCAAGCTAACGGCTCCGGCAATTTTTTCTGAATGCTGCATTCGATTTGTTTCGTCAACCGCATCGGAGATGTTAGACATCACAAGACTGTTTGCCGCCGTTTGTTGACGCAAGAGCATCAGGTTGGTGTAAGCCCCTCCTTGCAGAGCAGATTGTCCCGCTTGTAATGTCACCAGGTCTTTCATCACATCTTGCGTAACATCTTTTCCCTGGGCTTCTTGAGCTTTGCTCTGAATGGTTTGGAGCGTTTGTCCCGCACCCTGTAATTCCTGCACCATTGCGTTTTGACCTGCTTTGCCAACCACACTAGATGCCATTCCTCGGTTCATTGTTCGATCCGTTTCAGACTTGACGGATTGCGCCAGCACTAAGGGGTTGAGGTTAAACTGGTCTACTTTCTGCATTTGAGCGTTCGCTGCCCCATTCGCGCCACCATCGACTGTCTGTTGCTCAATCTGTTGATGCACGGCTTCAAAGTCAGGAAGTCCCAATGCTCCTGTAGGACTGCTGTCTCCGTTGTCTCCAGTGCCGTTAGCAGAATTTGTACCATTACCAAAAATGCCACCCAACACATCGCCAAAAATATTGGACATGCTGCGGTTAATGAAATCGTTGAATACCTGGAAGTATTGTGAGATCTGCTGAGTGAATGGATTTAAGAGGTTTCCGATTGGGTTGCCTCCACCAAATATGTTTCCAAAATTCCCCAGATTTTCGAGTGGGCGAGTCAGTCCGCCAACGGTATCGCCAATCTGTTGTTGGATCTGCCCGATCGGGTTAAGTGCCTTCTGAGTGACATCTGTGACTGTTTGCTGTAATGTGCCTGTCAGTTCATCTAAGGGAGCGGCTTTGGCAATCGGAACAATTCCTATTCCTGTAATAATCAGCATTAATGTCCAAGCCCATAGTTTGAACTGAGATTGCGTAGCACGTTTTGGTTGGACAGGCGGTTGTACCGTCTTCAAAGTTGAGTTTGTAGTTTGTAAAGAAGATTCAGGCAGCATGGTAGAGGATATTCCTTGAATGAGAATGAGTCGGTGTCGGAGATGCCCCAATCTCATTGAGGCTAGAACCAGAACGAATCGCTTTTACATACTGCTCGGCAAACTTTGCCATTCCCAGCAGATGATCACTGGGATATTGGGCTAAGACACGGGTTCGAGCAATCTGCTCATCCGGATTGTTAGCAACTGCCGCAATTTGTATTGGGCTGGGATAATAACGACAGTAGGTATAAGTGCCATTAATGTCTAATAACCAGTTGGAGTAAAGTTCTGAGCGTTTTGGAAAGAAGAACTCTCCTGCATTTCGAGCAATAATTGAGCGTTCGTAGGAGAGGTTTTTAACGAATGATTCGACGGCGATCGGTTGAATCCGTCCCACAAGTCGCGTATTCATGTTTTCCATAATTTGCGACCCAGCAACAGAGTTGACGATTGTGCCAGGATCTTGTGCAGATAGAAATGTGCGAATCCCAGCCTTAGCACCGTTGGCACACAATCGTCCAATTAAGCGAGCGATCGTTGAAAACGCAAACAGAATCGGAGACTCGTCAATAAAAAAGATTGACTTTGGACTTTCCAACGCTCGTCTAAGTGCGGCTGAATAGGCACTCAACGAGAGTACAGCAGCTTCATTTTCATTGGAGATATTTCGCAGTGCAAAAACCAGCAGTTGAGCATCGGTTGGAAATGACGAAGGTCGGCTGATTGCGCGTCCCACACGAGAACCTAGCCAGTATTCTAGTTGAAGCTGAATCTGCGAATGAGCACTCCGAACAACGCCAATTTCATCTTCTACTCCTAATTTTTCTAGAGAGCAAAACTGCATGAAATCAGCCAGGGTTGGAGTATCATTCCAAGCCACTGAGCCAAATCCATTTTCTTGAGCCTCGTCATATCGCTTGCGAATGTCGGGGTCTTTGAAGAAGTTGCCCAATGCTCGACCGATCAGTGCCCGTACCGTCTTCTCCAACAGGGGATCTTGCTGAGTGGTTGGCAAGACCATCGTGACCAGTGCTCCCTCCAGGAAGGAGCGATATTCCTCAAACCGTTCACGTAGCTTCTCTTCGTCTAAGTTCAAATGCCGTAGATCTGGCATCTCAAATAGATTGTTGGACTCACGTCCAATGTCGAAATACGCAGCTCTGGGTTTAAGAAATTCAGCATAGTCAGTGAAGGTTGAGGTGCCATCTGGTTTGGGATAGTCCAGACAGACGATCGGGTAGCCTTCAGCGAGAAACTGTGACATTGCCCCCGATACCAGAACTGATTTCCCGGAGCGGGTCGTGCCAAACACGGCAATATTCCGATGTTCCTCAATGAAGTCAATTCGGACGGGAGTACCCCCATCATCAGCAACCAGTTCAAAGCCTTTAGAGTCACCTGGATGAGTCAAGGTCAGAGGAATCAGACCCGGTGCTTCACTGGTCAGGTATGTGAGCTGCCGTTTGAATGGCGCACTTAACAATCTTTCCCAGGAGATCGGCAGTGTTTGCAGCCAAACGCGCCATGCAATTTCAGTTTCACGAATCACTTTGGCAGGCAACAGGAAGCAATCAGATAAAGCAGCACATGCCTCATCCAATTGATCTAGATTGTTTCGGTGAACTAGAAAGACGGTCGCAATATTGACTGGAACAGCCCCTTCATAGAGCTTTTCCTGTGCCTGTACCGATCGCCGGACTTTGACCTGCGCCGCTACGTCAATACTGCGGCTTTGTTCTGCCAATTGTGCTGCCACATTACTTTGTTTAAGAATGCGCTGCACATTGGTTTTCACCAGTGTAGAGTTGCGACTGGTGATCTGACAGAAAATTTCAGTATCAACGACATGCGGACGGCAGAGGACATCCCAGAGGTAGCGCAATTGCCCGCTCATATTGTTGAAGCCACCCGGTTTAGCATTAAAGGTCAAAGCGCCAACATACTTTCCTTTCACCTTAAGCCAGCGTCGATCTGCTTGCGGGACATTGGAGTACCCATACTCCCCTTGTATGAGAGTACTGACAGCGTGAACATCGTTTTGAACGATTTCTTGGATGCCCCGCTCAGACATCACAATATGCTGTGGAACCGGAGGGGCAGGACTCCAGTTAAATCGATGCCACACTTGTGTCCAAATGTCCTGGACACTCATGGGCTTAATGTCCAACCCCATTTTGATATTGAGCAAATGCTCCCAGCGCAAGTAGCCTTCACTAAAAGCACGCTGGAGCATTGTTTCAAATCGTTCTTGCACAACGCGATCGCCATTGCCTTTGAATAATTCCCAAACCTCAACCCCTTTTGCTAAAGCTTTTTCAATCCAGTCAGCATCATTTGTCACTTTCTGGTTGGGTTCGATGGTATAGGTGGCATAGAGATAGAGGGACTTGGGTTTGCGAGTGCCAGAATTTTTTAATTCCTGTGCTCTCGCTTTTTCACTCATCAACAGCAGACGCAGCTCGGATGAAGGTGCTCTACTCAGCAATCGATCTAGTTCTGCTTGGCGATCGCTATCAGAGGTAAAAGAGCTAAGGTGAACCGTCAACCGTTCTCCATTGGGCAATTCCTTCAAAGCAGATTCAAACCCCCTTAAAGTAGGTTGAACTTGGTCTGGCTTGAGCGTGTCGTGGATTCCAGTTGCCTTAAATCCAAACACAAAGCAAAATCGGTTTTTGCCCTTTTGAAGCAGCGCAGCCCCTACACTCCGCCCCTTCAGATTGATCTGGGCAAAACCTTCCAGATGATTGAAGTCTTCAAACGCGGTTTGCGTAACTGTTTGCTTCTTGTTTCGTTCAATTACTGCCACCCGCTGCTTACCTAATTTAGGCTTCATCTCGCTATCCTCCGTTGCACCTGAGTCTTCCTCTTCTTACTTTCTTGCTGGAACAAGTTGCAGCGCGTTTATCTTTGCGTAAGGAAGACGGCTGATCAAGCAAGCTTTCATATTGAACGGGTCCGCCTTGCTTCCAGGTTGGCACCCCATGAAACTTGCTCAAGAACCGCCAACCCTCATTTCCAGTTAACACCCACCAACTGGCACAACCCCAGACAACAACAAGCAGCGTGGGTAGCCAACCAAGTCCGAAAACGCCCTGGCAAAGAACGTAGGAAATGATAGCAATCACAACCCACGGAATTACCTGTTCTCCTGGAATAGGACCGAGCTGAGGCTTTGAGTTGAGCACCTGGTTAACAGGAATGAATTCGTCAAAGTTGTAGTCGTGTTCAGTAGGCATATTGAAGGACAAAAATTGTTGGGAACTTAGGACAAAATAGAATTTCCTTCGTTGAGAAGCAGCAACCACTCCTTACGTCACGATCAAGGTAGAGAGGGCATCTCCAATCACAATACACAGAACTGTGATCAACGGAATTCTGGCGGCTGTTTGCCAGTCTTCATCATTTCTAAAGGCGTTGATCACACGAACCAGTGCAATTCCGATGTAGAGGACGAAAATAACCCGCAGCGTACCAAATAGCAAAGGGATGAGTCCATCAACACCCGCTGCTCCACCACCCGTATTTGCACCTGCAAAAATGGTCTGAACATACTCCTCAGCAGCTTGAAAGAATAAGGCGTGGGACGGAAATGCTACACCCAACCAGGCACCAGAACCGAAGCAGACGGAAAGCCAGGGCAATTTGTGTGCAGGAATGCCAGCTTTTTCCAACAGCGATCGCCAAATGCGTTGGCACAAGGCATTGCTCTTGATAATGCCTTTGACAACTCGAACCGTCAGAGCCGCAAGCGTGGCACCCAACACAAACATGGGAGCGTGCAAGACCAGGTTTAAGCCCAAAACCCCACCTGCAACCAGCCAGGGTGCAGACTTTTTCAAGCGGGCGCGAAATTCACGAGTGAGGAATCGAGCAAACAGCAATCGCAAGCCAAAGCTCTTGTGCGGCTCTGATTGAGAGATGACAAGAGGAGCGTCTTCTGAAGCTAAAGGCATTGACAGTGATAGTTCCAGCTTTTGACGAGTTGCCTCAGCAGCGGTCACATCAGGGGAAGGAGCAAAGTTTGTGGTTGTTGGCATATCGTTCTCTCAATGATTAGGAAACCAGGTCATAGGACTGGGTGAATGAGGGTTCTAGTTTTGAGATTAGATAGGCGATATGGCATGAATATGGCACTGCTCAGGATTTCTATGACACAGGCAATTTGTTTGCCCGAAACAAGCACTATGCATCCAAAATGCCCACTGCTGCGTACTAAAACAAGTAGAGAGAGCATCCAGAGTCAGCAGGCTGGACTTTTTGTAAACAGGCTGGACTTTTTGTAAAAATGTCATTATCAAGGTAGAGATAAATTCTGTGCCTGGTGTCAAAATTGGTGGGGGGATTGCATCAGTAGCGCGAAGAAAAACGGCTTTTCTACACATAGCGATTTCCTGATCAACGCGCATAGGTTTTAGGTTATGGATATTTTAGTAGTGGAAGACGAGCGTAATATCGCGTCGCTAATTCGCAGGTGCTTGGAAGCCGAAGGCTATTCATGCTCTGTCGCTCATGACGGGGAGACTGGGCTGAAACTGTTTGATCAGAGAGAGCCTGATGTAGTGATTTTGGACTTAAACTTACCTAAGCTGAATGGGTTAGATGTCTGCGAACAAATTCGCAAAAGTCCTAAAAAAGATCCATTGATTATGATGCTGACAGCTAAAACTTCTGAGGGCGATCGCATCATGGGTTACACCGCTGGAGCCGATGATTATCTTCCTAAACCATTTAGCCCCCAGGAGTTAATCGCACGGGTCCGGGCGCTGCTCAGGCGACCAAGGCGGTTAACTCATCCAGATCACCGTCCCCTCGAAACCCCCCATTTTCTCATCGATCCAGCGCGACGAGAAGTGTTTGTGCAACAAGCACCCGATGGGGAGCGGGCGACAGTCACTTTGTCCCCTGTGGAATTTGATTTGCTCTTCAAGATGGCATCTCGACCACGAGTCGTGTTTACCCGAAATCAATTGTTAAATGCAGTGAGAGGAGAAAACTTTGTGGGGGACGAACGTTCAATGGACAGTTACATTAAACGATTGCGAGATAAGATCTGTCCTTTGGAGAATCGAGAGCGTTACATCAAGACTCATTTAAGAGTTGGATATAGTTTTGATGATGCTCCTGATTAATTCTCAGAAAAATCTATCAAAAAGTAGCATTATTAGCCATGAGTGCGAGAGACCTTCTACATAAAGGACGAATCTCTCTCAGCCTGCGTCTGCGACTACTTCTAACAAATTTTCTTGTGATGCTTGTCACATTAGTCAGTGCAACAAGTATTGCTCACATTTACAAAGCCCAGACGTTTGAAGAGAAAGTTTCTGATACTGTACTAACCAACCCATCCAAGCAAGCGTCAGAAAAGAAAGACGCGGACCGACTGCTTGAAATATTTGAGCAAGTGAATAACCGGGGAACTCACTTGGCTGTGTTGGTTAGTTTTGTGATCGTTGGGTTAATTACCTGGTCCCTAACGGAAACGATTGACCGTCCACTGCGAGGAATTGAGCGAGCGATTCGCCAGTTTAATCGTGGTAATCTGAATGCCCGAATTCCTCCCAGCGATATCCCCGAACTGCATAGATTAGGGTTGACCCTGAACAGTGCGGCGAGCCGTTTGCAGGGTGTAGAAGAGCGTCGCCGGGAAGTTATTGGGAACCTGGCACATGAATTAGGAAACCCGCTAACGGTGATTCGTGGGTATTTGGAGTTGATGAGTCATGGAGAGATGTCACTTACCCCATCGGTCGGACAGCAACTCCATAAAGAAGCTGAACGAATGGCACGACTATTAGAGGATTTGAAAACTCTTTCCAAGGTGGAGACTGGCAATCTCCCATTACATTTGCAGGTGGTTGACCCAAATCTGCTGTTGAAGAGCGTTGTTCGAGCCTTATCGGTCAGAAACCGCAAGGGGATTCGCTTAGAGCTAGATTGTTCGACAATTCTGCCTGATATATTTGCAGATCCCGATCGCGTTCGGCAAGTTCTCATCAACTTGATTAGCAATGCCCTGAACTACACGGAACAAGGGCGTGTCATCGTTCGGGCTTGGAATGATGACACGCGGATATGGGTTGAAGTCTCTGATACAGGCGTTGGAATTGCTCCAGAGGACTTACCCCGTGTGTTTGATCGATTTTGGCGATCAGAGTCTTCCCGAAGGCAAAATGCATGTGGAACAGGGATCGGATTGGCGATTACAAAGCACCTGGTAGAAGTCCAGGGTGGGCAAATTAATGTAGAAAGCGAACTAAACAAAGGAACCGTTTTTCGTTTTTCGCTACCCCTTGCGACAACAGAGCTTGCCTGATTATTTACACCCTATAAACAACACAAACTATTTTGTTTATTTTAAAAGTATTTGTGTCTCTATCTGAAGGTAGAGTTCTTTAGCCTCAACATTTCGTTCAATAAACACTTGAAGTGTAAGGTGCAGACTGGTTGCTAAGCATCGAGTTTCAGCAACTAGTCCGAAGAGTCTTAGTTCGTAACAGAGAACGGTTCCAGTTTGACATTGATTTCATCTGGTCTGATACTCCACCTGAAACTCAAGATTTTCTGCACCCTTGTTACTGGTATTTCAGTCCGTGTGTTCTTTCTTCTCCAAAGTCAGAATCGCTCTCAGTGCTAGTTATCGTTTAACGTTTTCCTTGCGCCCCATTAGCTCGGATCTATCAATCCAAGCAAGTTTAGCCAACCACACACCAGGTTTGGCTTTTTCATCTTTAAAGGGAGACAATATAATTAATACAATCGTTTTATTTTGTTTTTAAAAGTATTAGATCTCTGTCCAGCGAGTGATTTAACCAAACTCAATGTTGCGTTTAACTAATTTATAGAAAAGCCGTTTGAATTCGTCTATCTGACTCGAATTCAATTCCCCACCCTGAAAGCTACCCAGGGCAATATTCATGTCCTCCAGGGCATGTTTTTTTTTTAAGTATCTCCACAAATTTTCGATCTATTTTTTCACGGAGTTTTGTATGAAAAGGCGAATTGTGTCCTTCTTGGCTATTGCTGTTGTCAGCTTTATCATCGGCACTGCTTGGAAGGTTTATCCATCCCTAACTGCGGCAGCTAGTATATTTTCATCTCCTTCTGTCGCTCAAGCTCAACCAACGTCCGCTCCAACATCCAGTAGCGCTGTTGATTTGGTTAACCAGGCACAACAATTAGCGAAACAAGGCAATTTCTCAGCCGCGATCGCCACTGTTGACAAAATCCAACCTGCTAATCCAGAGGAAGCTAAGACGCTTCTGCAAGTTAAACAGCGGTGGGCAGATGAGGTTTTCAAGCAAGCCTTGAACAAATATGAGCAGGGGGATGTGAATGGTGCGATCGACCTGGCTGAAAGGATTCCTGCTAATACTCCAGCGCAGCAGCAATATGCCCAGGTGAGAAAGACCTGGTTTAAGAATTCAACGGTCTTAGAACTGGCTGAACAATTCCATCAAGAACGCCGCTGTACTACAGCCCTGTCAACAATTTCGCTCATTCAAGATCCTGCATTGCTAGGGAGCCAAAGAGTTCAAGACTTGAAGCAAGCGATCAACTCCATGCAAGCTGCGAATCCTCAAGCTGAAAGTTGAAATATGGAAGCCTGCTTAAAGATTGGAAATCACCTGCTAACGGGAGAACAGCTTGTATCGTCTCTGGTGCGATACAAGCTGCTGGAGTCACTGATTGGGCATGTGGTTCTAGATGATGTCTTACCCCATGTTCGACTGACCCAGGAAGAAGTTGTTCGCGCGCTTACTGGATCAGCTCAAATGCCAGAAGATTTCGATCAGTTCTTAGTTCAATGGTGTGAGAGCAAAGGCGTTTCCCCAGTGTATGTAAAGACGGTTGTTCTGAGAGATTTGCAAGTCAGAAAGCTAAAAAGGCTACTGTTTGCAGATCGGATTGAAGCTGAGTTTTTGCGGCGGAAGCAGGATCTAGACCAGGTAGGGTTCCGACGCATCAAAGTCACAGACTTAGCATTAGCAGAAGAGCTATATTTTCAAATCCGTGACGATGGCGCAGATTTTGCTGTATTGGCACAGCAGCATTCACAAGATTTTGAGCGACATACCGGAGGATTAGTCGGTCCGGTTCGATTTTCAACTCTCCCTAATGAAATTGCCAGTTTGTTTCGGAGTGGGCAACCAGGAGAGGTGTACAGTCCTGTTCAGGTGCAAAGCAGCTTTTGGATTGTCCGACCTGAACAGTTTATTTTTGCTCGTTTAAATGACTCGGTGCGAACGGAATTAATTGAGCACCTCTTTATGGAGTGGCTGCAATCGCAAATTCAATCGGTTAAATCACAGCCGAACGGCGTGCAGGTTCAAGGCATCCTTCCCAGTGCGACAACTAAAGGAGCAGTCTGATGACAGGGATCGATTCACGACAGTCGCAGCTTGACTCATTCATCCCCAATTTCTTTAGCGTTTATCCATTTTGCCGATTACCAGCAGATGTTAGAGGGCAAGTCGCTTCTAGACTAACGCTTTGCACGTTCCGTCTTGGAGAAGTCATTCACAGAGAAGGGGAATTGCCGCCCGCCGTCCATTGCGTGGTTCAAGGGCAAATTCGGCTGTTGGGTTCTGCGGCAGCTAAAAGCCCCACGCTATCGGTAAAAGGGGAGGGCGCGGTAGTAGGGTGGGACAGTCTCCTACGGCGGGTTGCGAATGGATCTGTACGGGCAGCCGGAACAGACGAAGTGCTTACCTTAGCATTACCAGCCGATGATTTCGAGCGGTTAGCCGTCACCTATTTAGAGGAGGCATTGACTGAACAGGTGACACAGATAGAACTCTATGACACGTTGTCCCGGTTTCTATCGCTATTTCCCACCAAGCTGGATATCAACATCAAGGAGGTCGCTCGATACACCGAACAGGAGCAGATGGCATTGGTCATTCACTGGTCTCCGCAATCGGTACACTTAGAAACTCAAACGCTGCGACTCCCTTCTGAACGAGTGTGGCTTGTGAGTGGAAAAACGAAACGAGTAGAAATCGGAACTCCCATCACGGTTCGCGTTGATTTACACCCACCCAACGGATCCCCGTTTCCACTCCGACTGATTGGCATTGACCGCAACTTCTTAGCGGCTGTCGTCCTCAAAGGCTCACTCCCAACATTAATGGAAGTAGAAGAGGATGGAGTGACGATCCCCGTCGAACCAGAATTGATGTTGGAATCGCAGTCGGCGATCGCTCTGGTAGAGGCACAAGAAGCCCTGGAGCAAAATCTTAACCGAGGCGAAACGAAAGAACTTAAGCAGCTCCTGAAAAATTACCCGGTTCACTATTCCAGAGAATTTGATCCAGTTGAAGATTTGGTTGCTTGCTTCTGGATGCTGGCAGATCGGCTAAAAGTGCCGTTTCGCCCAGATCTTTTGCGGCAATGGCTCCAGCGTCGGGAAAATGTAACCGGAGACAGTCTGCTATTTTGCGCCTGGGTAGCAGAGGCAGTGGGATTAAAAACACAGATTATCAAGTTTGTACCGACCGCTGCTGGCTTAAAACGCTTACAGTTTCCGGCTTTGATCATGCAGGATGGAGTGCTGACACTTCTGTATGAGTTGACTCGCAACAACGGAGTCGTCGTAGGGTCGCCTCGGACAGGCATTGTCATACTTCCACCAGAAGATGCTGCTGACCAAATCGCGATCGATAGCATTGAATCTGGTACTCCGGTCAGCCAAGCATTAATCGTCGAGCAACACGCACAAACGCCACTCAAGCAGTTTGGAGTGAGTTGGTTTTTACCAATTCTCAATCAGCATCGTGGCGTGTTGATGCAGGTTCTGATTGCCTCTGTGTTTGTGCAGCTTTTAGGGTTAGCCAACCCACTATTAGTTCAACAGATTATTGACAAAGTGATCATCAATAGTAGTGGTGCGGCACTTCCCATGTTTGGGATTTTGATGGTTGCATTTTCGTCCTTAGAAGCGATTTTAACAATACTCCGCTCCTATCTACTTTCGAGTACGACCAATCGAGTGGATTTAGTGTTGGGAACGGTTGTCGTTCGTCATTTACTAAACTTACCGTTGAATTTCTTTGAGAAGCGTCCAGTCGGTGAACTATCCGCACGTTTGTCAGAACTAGAGAATATTCGGCAGTTTTTAACCAGCACAGCATTAACAGCAGTACTGGATGTTGTGTTTTCACTCCTCTACGTTGGAGTGATGCTGCTTTACAGTGTTCAACTCACGATTTGTGTGTTGGCATTTGTTCCGATCGTGATTGTCCTGACCTTATTGGTTGCGTCCATCCTGAACAAGCAAATTCGGATTAAAGCAGATCAAAATTCAAGAGTTCAATCCTATTTAATTGAAGTTCTGGGTGGGATTTTTACGATCAAGTCTCAGAACATGGAAGGTTTGGCACAGGCGACCTGGCGAGACCAATACCTGCAATATTTAGGCACCAGTTTTAAGACCGGGATGATTAACACATCATTCGGTTCCTTAAGCAACCTGATCAACACCTTAAGCAGCCTACTAGTGCTGTGGATTGGAGCTGAATTAGTTCTCAAAGGAGAGTTGACGTTAGGGGGATTAATTGCCTTCCGCATTATTGCCGGGTATGTTGTGGGTCCGATGGTGCGATTGTCAAGACTATGGCAACGGTTCCAGGAAACAGCCCTTTCGTTGGAGCTACTGACAGATATTGTAGAAGCTCCAACCGAGGTGTTGCCAGAGGATGAAAGTAATGTCGCGCTACCACCCGTTGAAGGGTGGGTGCAGTATGAAGCAATTAGCTTCGGCTTCAAACCGGGGCAATTGCAGTTATCCAACGTCAGCCTGGACATTTCCATTGGCTCATTTGTTGGAGTTGTGGGTCAAAGTGGCTCTGGTAAAAGTACGCTGGTCAAACTCCTGCCTCGGCTGTACCTGCCGAATGCAGGCAGCATTTACGTTGATGGGTATGACATCAGCAAGGTAGACCTATTCTCCCTGCGAGAACAGATTGGCATTGTCCCGCAAGATTCGATTCTGTTTGAAGGAACTATCCGGGACAACATCACTCGATTTGACACATTTGCCGATGAAGACGTGATTGAAGCGGCGAGAGTCGCAGATGCTCATGACTTTATCATGCAGCTCTCCAATGGCTACAGCACTCAGGTTGGGGAACGGGGAGCAAAGCTCTCTGGTGGGCAACGGCAGCGGATTGCGATCGCTCGAATGGTGTTACGAAATCCTCGCTTACTGATTCTTGATGAAGCCACGTCTGCTCTGGACTACAACACAGAGCAACAAGTGTGTCTGAATTTGGCAAAGAAATTTAAGGGGCGCACCGTTTTCTTCATCACGCACCGTTTGAACACGATTCGCCATGCCGATCTCATTGTGCTGATGGAGCAGGGATGTGTGGTAGAGCAGGGCACTCATGCGGAGTTGATGGCGTTACAGGGGCGCTATTTTTGCTTATCGGAACAGCAAAAAACCGAAGCTGTGTAGTTGTGTAGTCAAAGGGGATTTCTATGAACAATCGTTGGAACAACCGCTGGTTTAGAAACATGGTTGGGACACTGCAAAAGCGATACCAATCAACCATAGAGACAGCAGAGAAAGCGTTGGATAATCCCGCGTTGGATTTGCCACTCCCATCCAAGATTTCTCGGCGTACCACCACAATCATTGTGATTGGGTTGACGTTAGCCACCGGATGGGGATTTCTTGCCAGGGTCGATGTGGTGGTGTCCTCACGCGGCAAGTTGGAGCCACTTTCTGCATCGCAGGCAATTCAATCCCGCGCGGGCGGAATGATTACCTCGATTCAAGTCCGAGAAGGTGAACAGGTTGAGAAAGACCAGTTGTTGATGCAGATTGACAAGAAGCCCCTGCTGACCCGCAAGGATGCGCTCTCCCGGCAATGGGATTTACTGGTCAAAGAGGTCGAAGTGCTGCGGGCAGCCAGGGAAGGGCGCTTTGTTCTATCGGGTGAAGGGCTTTCGCCTGAGTTGCGGAATCGGGTCCAAGATCGGCTGTTACTCGTTGCTCAAATTACTGGAGATGGCAGTGGTTTAGCTCCGGCACAGCATCAACGGTATCAACTGTTCCGCCAGCAGTTACAGAAGCAGGTCTCTATCAACTCAGTCAGAGTGTCTGCCCTACAAACACAAGTGTCTGGGGCAAACGCTCAACGCTCAACCACATCGGGGCGATTGAAGGTCGAGCAAGAAATCGTCAATCGGTTGCAACCGCTGGTCAAAGCAGGAGCGATTTCCCGCAACAGCTACTTACAAAGGGCGTTAGACGTTAGTAACCTGGAAAATCAGGTGGTTCAAAATCGCGTACAGAAAAGTGAGCTGATGTCGAGCGTAATGCAGGCACAAGCCGATGGGGATCAAACGATAGGGCAGTTCTTTCAAGGACTCCAGCGGGAATTGGCAGCGATCGATACTCAGATTGATACCGTCATCAAAGATGACCAGCGGCAACTGATTCAAATCAGCGCTCAACTGGATCAGACCAACCTTGACCTGGAGCAACAGGATTTACGCTCCCCTGTTACTGGTGTTGTCTTTGATTTAGGACAGAGAGTGCCAGGTGTTTTGGCACAACCGGGACAGGTCTTGCTTCAGGTGGTTCCAAACGAGTCGCTGATCGCACGGGTGCAGGTGGCAAACAAGGATATTGGGTCAATCCGGGAAGGAATGCCCGTAGAGGTGAGAATTGATGCGTTTCCATTTACCGAATTTGGATCGGTGAAAGGAGTGGTTTCCAGGGTTGGCAGCGATGCTGTGCCCATTGACCGCACGGGACAAACAACCGCTTTTCCGGTGGAAATTCGTTTAGATCAGCAGTTTTTAGAGAAGCGGAGTGAACGATTCAATTTAACTCCTGGCATGGCGACAACCGCCAATATCAAGATTGAATCAAGAGCACCGATTAGTTTCGTATTCGGGGAAATCGTCCGAGCATTCGACGGTTTACGATCGGCTCGATGAGCAAATAATCCTACTTTTTCTAACAAGAGATAGAGAAAGTATTGCTTGTAGGATGATACGCTCGAATCACGGAATATTTCTATTACTGTTACTCTCTCAAATCCCGCTAGTTTCGCTATTTCGTCAGTTCTAGTCAATGGAGCGCCTTCTATGGCGCATAGTTTACGCTGAATGGTTTTTGTACTTTTCTACCTAATCACGTTCATGGAGGCTTCTCATGATTCTTCTAAATCGGTGGACCCTGGCGAGTTTGCTGGTTATTCTCGCAGCGATTACCTATGGTGTGACGCAAAACGATGGACAAGGAAATGTTGCCAGCAATGATATTTCTTTAACTGATTCTCCTGGACCAGTGCCTCAAGACCTGGAAGACAGGTATGAGTCGCTCATTGGGCAGGCGCAAACGGAAGCAAAGAATAACCAGTTTAAACAAGCTATTTTGAACCTGGAAGGGATTCCAAAGAACAGTCAGCACTTTGCTCACGCACAGCAGGTCAAGGATGAGTTTTCACAGAGTTTGCTACAACACGCCAACGACAAATATCAGAAGGGTGATATTCAAACTGCTTTAGCCATGCTGGATGCAGTTGCCCCTTCTAGCACCAGTTCTTCTCAAGCCAAAAAACTGCAAAAGGATTGGGGTGAACAGGGAGAGCAGTTTGAAATGGTTCGCACGGCGATCGCCAAAAAGGATTGGCATAGTGCGCTCAAATCACTCGATCGATTGAAGGGAATGCCCATCTTCCAAAGCGCTCAGGTACAGCAACTCCTTCAACTGGCAACCGATCATTTAGGGCAACCTGACAAAATCACAACCAGGACAGCCGTTGCCAGGATGCCCGCTTCTACTGATAGCGTTGTGACCGCACAAGTCTCCACAGAGCCAGCCACCGTCGGCAGTGAAACAGACAACGCATTAGCGGTTGATGTCAAACCGGCTGCGATCTCATCGGCTCAACCAAAACAGATATTAGTCTCAACAGTTCCCATTCCCGCGACTGCCCCGATCAAAACGGTTGCTACAGTGCCCACGCCTGCTTCTGAAACCGTTGCAATAGTTCCTGTTTCAGAGAAAGAACAGACTTTGGGCGCAACGGAAAAGATAAAAGTACAAACCGTGAAGTCTATTGATGGGATGACTTCACATCGAGCATTCTCAACAATGGCACGGGAGCAATTTACCACAATCCCTATTGAAGATAAACCTTCATCAATTCAAGAACGAATGGCAGCGTTTGATCAACTCAGAGCGAGCGTGACGCAAGAAGGAACAACACCTACCACTATGCAAACAACGACTGTCATGACAGCGTTCAGTCCGTTTGATTCGTTGCCACAGCCCAAAGACATAGACAACGTTTCTCGGCATTTGGGAAACGCCGTGACGCTGAGCACATTTACAGATTCACTGCTGAGAAATCGTCCGCTTCTAATTAGCCCTGCTTTCAACACCACCAGAGCAATGACGATTAACAGCAGGGCACCTAAAGTTTCGGATGCGTCAACGGTCAGAGTCGATAGCTCTGATTTGCTTGGAGGCATGGCAGGCAGTCAAGACGATTCAATTTAGGACATTCAAAATCAACGTCACCTTTTACATTTGAGGGAAATCTTATGGTTGTGGTCAGATCTGTTCATCGGTTGAGTTCAAGTTTGTTGCACCTTTTAGGTGTAGGAATGTTACCTGGCTTTATTTTTGGACTGCTGCTAGTGCCTGTTGTACTGAATAATCAGGTCAATGCTCAACAGACGCAACCAGCACCAGCACAACCGATTGGCGAACAAATGGTTACAGACGGTCAAGCAGGTACTCAGGTTAGAACAACCCCGATTAAGCTAGGAACGGTGTTGCCGGGAATTCTCGACAGTAGGGATGCCAAGTTGAACGGATACTACCTGGAAGCCTACAAATTTTCTGGACAAGCGGGTACTCCTGTTCAAATTCAAGTCAAAGGGAGCAAGGACTCTCGCAAGGTAAACAACTTAAGCCTGACCCCTTACGTGTTGCTATATGGTTCTGGCAACCGGTTGATTGCCAGAACAAACGCGGCTCCTGGAACCGTTGATGCGTTTATCCGCATGAAATTGCCGGAAACGGGCGAGTACACGGTCGTTTTTACAGGGACTCAACCACAGAAGGCTGGTCGTTATTGGTTAGCCGTACAATATGCTCCTAGCGATTTAGCCCCATCGCTAACAACTGAGCCACAAACCAGTGAGCGTCAAGTCTCGGCGGTTCAGCAGTCCAAACCAAGTTCATCGGATCAGTCTAATCAGTAGCCACAATGACGACTAGATGCAAAAAGTGGAAGTGTAACACCTCCACTTTTTGCATCTGTTACGCTTCTACAGCAACTCGACCAACGGGAGCTGCGATACAGGCAAGTGTATATCCTGCCTCTTTGTCGGCTGAAGTAAGGTTTGTAGGGGCTGCTTTATATTCAACCGACCCTTGAGCAACTTTAACCTTACAGGTGCCACAAGCACCCATCCGGCAAGCTTTAGGGATTGAAACTCTTGCCTCTTCCGCCAACTCCAAAATGGAGCGATCACGATCGCCAGCAATCTCTTTCTGAGACTTAGTGAACGTAACCACGGAAGCGGAATCAGGCTGATTCTCATTTAAGCTACTGCTATTACTGGTGACGATCTGAGTCTGTCCTTGATCCTGCTGGATGGGTACATGCTCCTGCTGGGCGCTCTCCTCAGCCCATACATCGTCTTCCGCTGAGTCTGGAGCTTCTTCAAATGCCCTGAATCCACCAAAGCTCTCCTGGTGATAATTGTCCATTGGGAAGTTAAGTTTTTCCAAGGTTGAACAAATTTCTTGCATGAAGCCATCAGTACCACACACGAAAACAGAACGTTCATGCAGATCGGGCGCAGCAAGCTGGAGCATTGCTGGGGATATTCGCCCTTTGTGCCCTGCCCATGACACTCCGGGACGTTGCCGGGTCACCGTAATCTCCAGTTGGAAGTTCGGCATGTGTTTGTCGATCAACAGCAGCTCGTCGTAGAAGGGAATATCCTCTGGAGTGCAGGCGCTATGGAGAAACACAATATCAATATCGGCAAAGGAATCGTAAGCCCATCGTGCCATTGACATCATGGGAGTGATGCCGGAGCCTGCTGAAATCAGGAGCAGCCTGGATGGAGCATCCGGTAGAAAGGTGAAACTACCTAATGGACCACCCAAAAGCTTCTGACGATCGCCCACAATCAGGCTGTCATGTAGCCAGTTAGAAACAAGTCCTGGCGGCACATCAGGAGTACTGCTGGGCACTCGCTTAATCGTCAAAGCGAGAGAGCCTGGACAGGTTGGAGACGATGAGATGGAGTAAGGACGGATCACCTGCTGTCCATCAATTTCAACCGCTAAGTTAGTAAACTGTCCTGGCAGGTAGTGATCAAACCGAACGGCAGGCTCTGCGACAAAATAGAACGTTCGGACATCTGAGGTTTCTTGAATAATGCGACAGCAGCGCACGGTGATTTCTTCAGCCGTCCAGGTAGATCCCTGTAAATGGCTTGGCATGATTGATGGGACTGAGAGGTCAACTGGTTCGAGTTCTTCAATATGCAGGTAGGTCTCTGCAAGCTGGAGTAAGTCGCCAAGCTGGAGCAATTCTCGTTGATTGGGCTGTACGTCTTTGCCATTGACAAACGAACCATTGCGGCTGCCCAGATCAACAAAATAGTACTCCCCCTCGGTGAAATGGATACGACCATGCACACTGCTAACAACGGGACTATCTAAGATCAGATCACAGGTGTCGCACCGTCCGATGATCCACTCGGTTTGTCCAGGGTATTTCTGAGGGAGTGCGTATTCGTTGAATACCTGCTGCTGAAAGTTGACTGATTTGAATTTCATCATAAGAAAATACCCGCACTAAATTGCTTGAACAAATCAGATTGCTGGATGGTGTTACCGTCGAGACCGACCGGGTGCCTCACCGAAGGTGATAGTCTGGTTACGATCGCGCCTTCTCCGCAAGGTTTTGGCAACCGTTTCAGAGTCAGGAGGAGTGGAGCTTGGCAGTTCCTGCGACACTAAAAGACTGGGTTGGGTAAGAGCAATTGATTCCATCGCCTCAAAGTGGTCTGAATCCTTGAGATCGAGGTCTTGCCGCAACTTACTAAAAAACGTCAAACTGTTCAATTCACTTACGACCTGTTGACTCAGAAGATCCTGAACTACCCCGATATACGCCTGAAGCCGTGACTGCTTGGACATCTCAGGCAACAGTTTGTCTAACGCCTTGACCAACGTATAGACCTCGTTCGGACTTAAATCTTCAAGCGATCGCCCTTCTAGCATGGAGGGGTCTAGAATCTTTCGGAGCTGCTTTCGGAGACTGGTTGCCATGCGTTCACGTTCATATTGAGCATGACTCCGATGCAGGGTTCTCAGTAACCATGCAAACCCCAAGGCGGCGATTAATGCATTGAAACCATAGAACAAGACTGGATGCAGCCGATTCACCCAGGGACGTGCCCCAAAGGTGAAAAAGGTCCAGAAGGACACGGCTGTAAAGACGGTGAACATAAAATGGCGTGCTTGCTCTGATGAAACAGGTCGCCCCTGAACCGACTGGAAGTTGCACCATCCCTTCTCAGCCAGTCGTCCAATCCCCACAAAAACAGCTACAAAAACAACAAAGGTGAGTGGAGCGGCAAAGAGCTTAGGAATGGGAATGGCTAACCCATTGAAGTAAAACCCTGGATCAAACAGGTGAGTCATCTGACCTTGTTCCCGTGTCCAAGCGCCAGAAAAGTAGTAGCTCCAATCCCCGGAATACAGCCAGTAGTAAAAATAGAAGGCGATGACTGCCCCTAAGTAGCCGTAAGCGACCACATCTCGTCCGCGATCGTTGAGTCCTGCCCAATAGGAATCTTCTGCATCAATGTCAATACAGTGAGACTTGCAGGCAACACAGGCACTGAGTTCTTGCCCCGTTTGTGGGTCTACAGTGCGGCACATGGACTGGGTAATTGCAGGCTTGGGCTTAAGGTGCGCTTCACTGCCTAAGAGCGATCGCGGACCTGTATAGACCAATTGCACGGGTGCCATTGGGCAGAAATAGTTGCACCACGACTTTCCAGCGTACAGGTAGCCCACTAAAACTGCACAGAGCATAGTTCCTAGTAGAAACAATCCCAGCACCGTGCGATCAGCGTTAACGAACAGCAAACGCGCTGATAGTCCTGCAAGAAATAACCCAAACTGCACGTACAAACGGTTACGACCCAACCAGGAATTGTCTCCAATGATGACGACCTCCCATCGAACATTTCCGGCAACATCAATGACTTTTCGCTTGCGCTGAATACCCAATGCGCGTGGGATTTGGGAAATGAACGAAAGCGGACAAATGCGCCTCCAAAACTCATGACCAACAGATATCAGAATCAAAATAGCGGCTGGCACGATAATCGTCCACCAAATCATGGCACTCATATAGCGAGGGTCTTGAACAACACACTGCCCTTGAATCTTGGGGCACGTTGCCGGGTCAAGATAAGACGATGGATCAAGCCGAAATGGACTCCAGGTTGTGCTGGGGTCTAAAAAGAATTTTGTAACCGGGTCAAAGTACAGGGATGCAATGAGGAGCAACCATCCAAGGGTCAACACCCATCGGACGCGATGCATTGTTTTCTCTGATGTTTTGCTTAACATGACTATTTCCTAAGCATTGATATTTCCCAAACTTTGAACCGTTGATCCGAATCACTGGTGATAAGGTATCGGTCTGAACAACGAACGGTTTTCATATCCAATGGATGAGGTGAAGTGTCTCGCTCGACGCGAGATAAGACACCTGTTTTTTTGTCCCAGATTCGCATTCCATCTGAATGAACCGTGACCAGGTGTTGTTTTTCAACTCGCCCGGTCATTGCCATGCCAGATTCTTTAGGGAATACCCGTAGGAGTTCGCCGCTATCTAAACTCCAGGCGATCGCCCGATCTTCCCCCAGGCTGTATAAGGTTCTGCCATCCTCGCTGACGAGCAAATGATTGATCTTCCCTTTGTGCCCTGCGAATACCTTTTGGAGTTCTCCAGTCCGCAGATCCCAAACCTGGAGCCGTTCACCAACGGCACCAATCACCAGTTGTTGAGTAGGCGCAAACAATACAGCCGTCATGGGTGCGCCTAGGTCTGCAAAGGTTTGCAGGATCTTTCCGGTGCGGACATCCCAGATTTTCAACACCTGGTCAGATCCACCACCCGCAATCATTTGAGCGTCCGGGCTAAAGGCGACGGCGGCTACCTGAGTCTGATGATCATTGAGAGTCTGAACCAATCGCCCAAATCGCAGGTTCCATAAGTACAACGACTGGTCTTTACTGGCAGCTAATAAATCACCATCAGGACTCACAGCGATCGCACTCACGGTATGAAGATCAACGGGATTCTCAACGACCAAATCGTGCTTGAGCGTTAGTTTTGTTTGATTGGACATGGGCAACATGGACGCGATCGCTTCGCTCATCTGCCCACCCCGCACCGAGAACTGCCAAACACCGACGAACCCGACTGTCGTGATCAATGACAAAACTCCTACCGCTGTAGCCCATCGAGGAGACACAGACAAGGCAGGAATGCGGATTTTAGCCCATTGGCTGCTGGGTTTAGGGGCTTTGGTTGATTGTTGTAGATCAGCTAGAACCTCTGAGGCTTGACGATAGCGGTCTTTGCGATTGACACACACCAACTTGTTTAGAATTGTGACCAGACGCGAATCGAGTGGCGTTTTTAAGTAAGACTCCCACTCAATTTCACCAGACGAAAGGTTTTTCTTGAGCTGCCGGGGATGAATTCCGGTTAAAAGTTGAATAACCGAAACACCCAAGGAATAGAGATCGCTGCTGAAGTCAGCTTGTCCCTGTTGTTGCTCCTCCGGCATGTATCCAGGAGTGCCGATCGTCACAATTGCTTCAGTCGTTGGGTCAGAGAGCGACTGCTTTTCCTCAATCACCGCAGAGTCATTATTCAGCCATTTGGCAGCACCAAAGTCGATCAAGACAATCCTGCCGTCTGTACGTCGAATTAAGTTACTGGGCTTAATGTCCCTATGAATCAAATCCTGAGAGTGGATGAACTCCAGGATGGGTAGAACGTCCAGCAGCAAACAAACAGCATCTTTCTGAGAAAAACGCCGCCCCTGATCGAGCCAGTGTTCCAGATTCTCCCCTTCAACGTACTCCTGCACCAGGTAAGCGCGATCTCCTACTTCAAACTGCGCCAGAAGCAGCGGAATCTGCTCACATTGTCGCCCAAGTTCTTGCAACGCTTGAGCCTCAGTGTCAAATATCCGTCGAGCCACTTCAAAAGGAAGTGCCTTGAGACATTTAACAACACACAGGGGATGATGTGGGAGATACTTATCTCGTGCCAGGAAGGTCTCACTAAAGCCACCTTTCCCTAGCGCTTGTAGGATTAAATACCGTCCAGTCAATAGTTGCCCAATCATGAGACCAACTCAATCACCCCAAAACAGAGGTGGGGAAGTGTTCAACCGACTTGAGCAACCCAGGGCAAATTATTTGGAAATCGAACAGAAGGGACTTCTACAGTATTGACAGATGGACAAGCTCCTGTATGTTTTTGGGCAACTTGTACCGCCGTTTGAGGATCAGCATAAGGACCCCAAAAACAGTTGTACTCGTGTCCTGGCAATGCAACCGCTGCATACCAACCCGGTTGAGAATGAACCCGTAATATGAGTTCGTCCCACCAGGCTTGCCAGCAATCAATCCGATCCGGATGATCATGGCGAATGCAGGCGAGTTGATTGGCAAGTCCATCAAACCGTTGACTCTGCTCCTGGCTAATCCGATAAACGACCAGAAGTAGGTCAACGAAACCACCTCCATCTAAAAGTAGAAGCCCCTGAGACATTTTCCCCTAACCCAAAAATTTATTAGACTCAAAATCGAACAAAAATTTAAGCCGCTTTACATTTTTGTATTAAATGTTAGGCACCTCGAAACACTCTCCAAAGACATAGATTTAGGCAAGTCCGGCGGTAATACTTGCTCATCTTAGATTTTCCAACAAATAGTTCGGGGGCGAAAACCACCACTGAACATAACTTCAAATACTTCTAGTTTTCTTTTCCAGAAGAAGTATTATCTCTACCTTTGAACAGAGTTAATATGAATAGGGGATGCGTTCAATAGATGTAAAGCATCTACTCTGAACTTCCTATCCTTGAGAGACAGAATTTCAGAGCGGTGCGGGGGCTGTGTAAGTTTTGAGTCGCGGCACAAATTGGGTAGCAGTCAGCTTGCGGTCAACGATCATTCAGACAATGGCTGTAGGAACTGGGGAATTCTCGCTGAATAGACTTGAAAGCACTCAATCTAGTTTTCTTTGTCCAGCAATTGGCTTCTAGAGCCGTTGATCGGGTAGGTCAGCGGTGAGTCGGAGAGCAGAAAGACGAATTACTAAACCTCAAATCACGATCACAAGGCTTCCCGTGGGCAACTTGCCAATCTTTTCAGCAATCACAGATGTGAAGAGGATACCTATGGAATCTGCAAATAATCATCTCAAACTAGAGGACCACAACCAATCTCACGGCGATATCATCAACCCAGATCCTAATGCGGGTGACGCTTCTGCGAACAAGTCAATAGGGTCATCAGTGCAAGAGTCCGACTTTAATGCAGCCTTAGATCAGGCGGTTGATGCGTTTGGCGATGCTAAGGGCAAAGCGAAGGATCTGAAGGGTAAAGTTGGTGACACTTTGGGAGAATTCAAAGACACTGCATTTGATGCATTTGATGCATTTGATAAGGCGAAAAGTCAAGCTGGCGCTTTGCTGAATGAGGCAAAAAATAAGGACGGTGAAAATCCCAACGACAACAAGAGTAAAGGATCTCAATCCGGTGAAAAGGTTGCCGACTTAGACAAGAGTGCGAAATCTCAATCTGGCAGCAGTTCATCCGGTAGCAAGTCAGCAGAAGACGGGCTGCACGTTTCGCCTGACGCATTGGCAGATACAAAGTCTCTTGATCCCACCCAAGTTAGGAATGAGGAGAATTTGGCAGCGCGGTTAGGTGCTAACGGAGATTTCCTCGATGGTGGCGGTGGCAGTAACACCGTCATTGGAGCTGGTGGCTCTGACATCATCAGAGGGGACACAGAGGGCAGCTTCAACACGGTGACAACTGGGACAGGCAAAGACCTGATCACACTGGGACAAGAGGCGACCAATCGGGTATTCGACTTTGATCCAGCGAACGACCAGTTTGGATTGACTGATAGCTTGACCCTGGACAGCATTCTATTTGGACAGGGCACTAACCCTCAGACTGGAGGACTTGATCAGCCCTTAGACAGTAAGAACAACACTGTCGTCGTTGATAAAACTTCAGAGCACATTCTAGCTTCACTGACGTTCACGAACGTAGGCGACATTTCTGATCAGAACTTTGTCCAGGTCAGTTCTCAAGACCTTGACAGGCTAGCGGCTGGTGCAACAGGTCAAGCTGCAAAAGCGGCATAAATGCACGACTCATCGTGCCAACCCGATTGAATTTTAAGTAAATGTAGGAGAATTTTGTTATGGCTGGTATTCATGGATCTAATGAGGAGCACAATGACCTAACTCAACAGGCAGGAGGTGACATTGGGGCAGATGCCTCAAAGCATTCCGACTCTGCGACACTTGCCTCGAAAGGGTCATCGATTCAAACATCTGATTTTGAATCATCGTTGAACAATCAAGCAGATCTGGGTAGTAGTGCTGACCACAACCACGCAGGTCCGGCTGAAAGCCCCATTCCCAAAATGTCTGAGGACTTCAAGCAACACAATGGGACAAAAGGGGCTGACAAATTAGTTGGCGATGCTGGCGACGACTTCATCTTCCCCGGCACCGACAGTTTCAGCTTCAACCAGGCTGAGGCTAAGTCTGGGGCAGAGGAATTTCCTTTTCCGAATGATAGTAAAGGATCATCTGAGGCAAACCTCAGCTTAGATGACAAGGGTAATTTCAAAGTGGAAGGCTCATTCAAAGACTTTGATGGAGCACCTTTATTTAGCCAGGGAGAAAAGGAAATCGATCCCAAAGCTGAAATCCTCAACGGCTCTGATCCCAAAGCCTTGGTTGATGGCTTCCTAGCTGTACCGGAGGATAAGGAAGGTAATCAACTGAGCGGGACTCATCTTCACTTCAGTCCTTCTGGAGACGATCGCGGTAATTTTGCCGATGCTACAGTGGTTCGATTCTTGGAGAACACTATAAATGCTGATGGTAAATCCGGTAACATCTCAGCCAATTTCGAGTTGAAGCCGGATGAACAGGCTGCATTACTGGCAGGGAACCTGTACGCCAACCTTCACAGTAATGTGGACGTGGATGGTGACGGCAAGGCAGGCTTCCCCACGGGCGAGAACCGACTCAACTTTAACCAGAAGGTAGTGGAGTTTGCGTAGTTCCTGCTTGAGTCCGAGCATTCACGCTTTCAACAAATCGACTTGCAGACTCCTTCTAACCCTCCAATTCTGGCATCGCCAGAATTGGAGGGCATTGTTATCTCGTCTTCTGTCAAAGGGCAGATGTGAACTATGACCAATGCCAATTAAAAGCTGTGTAGGAATGTCTTTATCTAATAACCCAAGTTGCGGGTTATGTGGAGATGGGAGATTATTGCGACAGGGGCGCAGGTGAACGAGTCGAAGTCGCGAAA
>NZ_JBFPDP010000042.1:0-47499 GCF_040830845.1 Sivoneniella epilithica UHCC 1019 | reverse complement strand
ATTGCCATCAGCCAAAGAAGCCTACGATCGCCATTGACTATAATTTGCTGCCTTCGGCTTAACCCGAACTGACGTTAGTTCAGGTATAGCAAGAAGATCCGTCCGTAATGGGTTTTGCTGGAGTGTATCCATAACCGAACCACTGAGTTCAACCAAACTGTGGACAATTTTATACTACAAGTGTAGTCTGTGAATAGTCTTTGTAATACAAGAAACTACAAGCTTTCCATGATACGTCAACCCTCTCTAGCCTTACATCATGCCATGTCATGCCGACCCTGTCTGGGTTTAGGTAAGGCAATCCTGTTGTCAAGATTTGAGATGGATTGTGGCGACAACTACATCAGTGAAAGCAATGGGACAGCGTTTGTCCAGGGGTTCAATCAGTTTCAACACATTCAGAGCGGCAGGTGCAGGGTAATCCTATCACCAACCTAGGGTAAAGCATCATCACCTTTCCCAATCCCCCGCTTCTGTGACCAGAGGTGGGGGTTGTTTTTTGAGGAGTGAATTTTATGCAAACTCATCAGCCACGAATACTACAAAATCAGGTGGTGGTGTTTTCTAAGAACTATCTGCCCCTAGCACGAATCAACATTAAGCGGGCGATCGCGTTGTTGGTTACGGGTCAGGCAGAATCCCTGGAATTTAGCAGTACGCAACAGTGGGAAGTGCGATCGCCCAGCATCGTACTACAAGTTACCGAGCATATTCGCCTGACCAGTGGCAACCCAGGACGGCATTGGAAAGTGCCACCTGTCAACCGTCGGGAGGTCTTCCGCCGCGATAACCACACCTGCCAATACTGCGGCAGCACCAAGCATCTAACCCTGGATCATGTCATCCCTCGTTCAAAAAATGGCCCCCACAGTTGGGATAACGTGGTCACGGCTTGCGAAAAATGCAACTCAAAGAAAGGCGATCGCCTGCTGCATGAAATTGGCATGGTGCTACAAAGCAAGCCCAAAGCACCCATCCATCCGGCTGTTGCCTTCGCAGACCAGTTCTGGAAAGAGCAACAAAGCAGCGTTGAACCCTAAGCATCCAACTTCAGTTCTCTATCTCGCAAAAAAGTTGTAATACCCCCTTGACACTTCGTACTACAAATACTACATTTGTAGTACGAAGCGAAACACAAAGGAGCCAATCCAATGGGTACTCGGTCAATAGAGCGATTCAGTCATCTACCGAGGTCTTTAGAGTTCCCAGAGACTCCCAAACTAAAGGCTTTTGCCCGACTTGACAATAATCTATCCAATCGGGAAACCCAATTTCTGAATACAGCTAACCACAATCAGGCACTTCGCCACCTCAGGCAAACCTATCACCTGGAACGGCGCAGATTTCTCTAGTAGATTTTTCTAACTTTGGCTGACATCAAGCCACCCTGAACCTTGAAAACTGAATTGCCATTTGATTTCTAGGAAGCAAGAACTAGAGGAGGGAAGCAGGCATTTTACCGATGTCCTATTCTCTAGCTCTTTCCTTCCTCTCTTTTTGGGGGTGTAGCTTAGCTGGTTCAAAGCGATCGCCTGTCGAGCGAAAGATCGTGGGTTCAAATCCCATCATCCCCGTGAGAAGTTTTGGTGCCGTAGGCAAATTGGTAAAGCCACAGGACTTTCAATCTTGTGTTTGCGGGTACTGCTCCGCAGAAGCGAGCTACAACTCCCGTCAGCACTGCCTAATAAGTTTTGAGTTCTAAGTTTTGAGTTTTGAGTTGGCAATTCAAAACTTATCATTCAAAACTCTATCTCTTGGGTCGGCTCGCCTACTGGTGTGGGCAACGGTCTGTAAAACCGCCGCGATCGCGTTGCTGGTTCAATTCCAGCCCGACCTACCAAATTTTGGAGAGTAGCCCGATTAGGCGATCGGCGCTGTTTGCTAAACAGATGGAGTTTTGCGCTTGTGGTATCTCCTTCGGAGACGCTACGCGAACGAGTCCACTGCTCTCCGCCTTTGAAAACGTGGTGTAACTGGATAAACAACTCATCGAGTAGCCGGTTTTCGCCACTTTTTGCCACTTATGGAGGTTGTCCGGCATGGACGAGGAAAGCGTCTTGAAAACGCCTACGGGTTAAACCGCCAAGAGTTCGATTCTCTTAGCCTCCGCCTTTTGGGAATGTAGCTGAGATGGTTATAGCGTCAGGTTGTTGGCAAAGCCTGCCGAAGGCATAGACCTGAAGACGTGGGTTCAATTCCTGCCATTCCCATCCCCGTGATTGGGGTTTGTATTGCCTTGTAGCTCAGCGGTAGTAGCGATCGCCTGTTAAGCGAGAGGTCGTGGCTTCGATCCCCACCAAGGCAGCCATTTAATGGAAAGTACGCAAACAGGCAAAGCGACTTGACTTTGAATCAAGTGTTTGAAGGTTCGATTCCTTCCTTTCCAGTCGGGAGGCGTGAGATATCTCTGGGTCGAGATCTCTATCCTCCCGTTTCATTGAGTTTTGAGTTTTAAGTGTTGAATGTTGAGTTGAAAATTCAAAACTAAAAACTAAAAACTCTTTCCGGGTCGTTGGCAGAACGGTTATGCAGCCGCCTTTTAAGCGGAAAGATCAGGGTTCAACCCCCTGGCGACCCACCAATCTAAAATTCTTTGCCCCCGTGACGCAATTGGCAGACGTGGCTTGCTTAAACCAAGCATGGTACAGATACCCTGCGGGAAGCAATCTACGAGTCCTGTTAGGGATATGCGGAGATGGAGCAATAGTGGCTCGGAAGGTTCATACCCTTCACATCAGTGAGTGCAATTCTCACCTCCGTGACTCAATGCTGGTGTAGCTCAATTGGCAGAGCACCTGTTTTGTAAACAGTCGGTTGCAGGTTCGATTCCTGTCTCCAGCCCCATTGATCGCTCTCGTTGACTTCAGCGGCTACTTTCCTTTGAAAGTCACGAAATTAGGGATGCCACCGATGTAGTGATAGTTAGCCTCGCTCTTGCGGTCAGATTGCCAGGGCATATCCATCAGGAGGTTTGTAACAATGACAGTAATGACGATTACAGATGCTCTGGCAGAGTTGACGCTGTTAGAGAAACGAATTGAATCGGCGCAGACTCGCTTGGAAGATGGTGCGTTGATTGCGGTGGTTGAAGTGGGCAAAGTGCCAACGGGGTTTCGCTCTCGCGAGGAGCATACCACTCAGGCGCGGGCTGCGTTGCAACGAGTGGATGCCTTGATTGCTCGGAGACGGGCAATCAAACGAGTGATTGTCCTCTCAAATGCGTCAACTCGGGTCGCGGTTGCAGGTCAGGAGATGACGGTTGCTGAGGCGATCGAAATGAAGAATTTCATTGCTTACTATGAAGCTGTCTTGACCACAATGCATACGGCTTATCACCAAACGCGGCGACAATTTGAAGCAGCCCAGACCCGCGTTAAAGAGCGATTGGATAAATTGGCGCTGGAGGTGCTGGGTCGGCGAGAAGCGGTAACGTCGGAACAGTACCAAGCCCTAGCTGATGGCTTTATGGCACGAGAGGGCGTGGAGTTGCTTGACCCAGTGGGGTTGGCGGCAGAAGTGGAGCGGCGACAGACGTTTATCGAAGAGTTTAAGTCAACCGTGGATCGCGTTCTGTCGATTAGCAACGCTCGCACGATGGTTGAAGTGCCGGATTAAAATTGAAGGGCTGGTCACTCGAAAATTTCTAAATTTATGATTGGAGGAAGGACTAAATCCTTTACTCCAGGGATTTCTAGAACTTCAACGCTTAACGCTTAACGCTTAAGGCTCAAAGTTCAATTGTTAAACCTTAACTTCCAGTTGCGCTGTCAGTCCATCAGACGAAACGGCAACTGTCAACGGTTAAACCTTAATGATTAGCGATCGATCAAATCCAGGATTCCGGTTACAGGCATCATAAAGCCTTGAGATTCCCCACCTGGCTGAGTGGTCAGCCCTCTAAAATTTTTCTCTAAAACGGTTCATGGTTTGCTAAAACGCGGATGTGATGTAGCCGCTAGCATCTAACGTGCGGCACGTTGAGCGTTCGACTCTTGCCATTTGACCTTTTATTATGGGTTCGTAGCTCTAACTGGGAGAGCGCCTGTCTTGCACACAGGAGGCTGTAGGTTCAAAGCCCACCGAATCCACTGTGGCTGAAACCGAAGCGATCGAGGTGCTGGTCTGTGAAACCAGTGTTAGCGAGTTTGAGTCTCGTCAGCCACTCCAAACCCAGCTTCCACCAGAGGCGGATATAGTGACGCGCTGTGCTGATAACGCGGTCGTAGTAGGGGCAGTACCTGCCTGGTGGACTTCCACATCAGTGGAATTTTGGGGAGGTCGCCTAAATGGAATGGCAGCCGTAGAAACTGAACGTAACGGTTCTCACAAGGACGATCGGGAGCTAAAACTCTGGTGACGGGTTGCAGAGGCACTGAAAGGAATTAGTAGTCCGAGATGGGGGAAGTTCCCATTTGCCTACGGGTAGTAAGGAAGCGCGTTTCCTAAAAGTTACCGTCGATCGATGCGGGTTCGATTCCCGTCCTCTCCACTGTCTTGATGCCAACGAATCTGAAACGGATACTACAAACATTGGTTATGTAAGTTTGACATCACTAGAGGCTCAAGAGTATGTATGGGAGTGATAAGTAGGCTGAGTTTTTGGTTTAGTCAATCATCAGTTCAAATAGACGCATTTGTTATGTTGAATCGAATAGAAATTGTCCAAGGTGACATTACAAAACTTCAAGTAGATGCAATTGTTAACGCTGCCAATGACTCTCTTTTAGGAGGAGGTGGTGTAGATGGTGCTATTCACAAAGCCGCAGGTTCTGAACTTGTCCATGAATGTCGTCTACTGGGTGGTTGTAAAACAGGACAAGCCAAGGTCACTCGTGGCTATCGGTTACCTGCCAAGTGGATTATTCATACGGTTGGTCCCGTTTGGCGAGGAGGTTTAGAAGGTGAACCTGAATTACTTGGGTCTTGCTATAGATGTTCTTTGAAATTAGCTGTAGAGCGAGAAGCCAAAACCATTGCATTTCCCGCAATCAGTTGTGGCATTTATGGCTATCCTGTAGAGGCAGCAACCCAAGTCGCAATTATGGAAACAGTGAATTTTCTAAAAAGCGACGATGAAATAGAAAAAGTTATATTTGCCTGTTTCTCTGAAGCAATTTATCAGGCATATGTACAAGCATTGTCACCAGAGATTTAACAATCAGTTGCAGCGGGTAGTATTGAATCTTGGTGTCAATATCAAGGTTATTAACCACTGCTGAATAAGAACGTTATGTTTATCATTGATGTCGATATTACAAAAGGACATTTGATTCATTTTGAGTCAGCTTCCTAAAATCTAAATTCTCACTGACGAGAAACGGCTGAGCAACCGGATAAATACCAGCGCCAAGGAAGATCAACGCCTTGAGTTAAACCAATGCGAGTACTTTGAACCAAAGACAACTCGCCATCCTCTAACTGCTGCTGAAATTGAGAATGGCGATGCTCTAACCATAAAGCTTGACCTGGCTGGAGCGGAGTTCCATTCAAAGTTAGGTCGATTTTGAGCGCACGACAAAGCTTTCCTGGACCCGCTGCCACTCGATGCGGCTTGAGTTGGTGCATTGGATCAATCCAGGGAGGCATTGTTTCTAGCTGAAGCGCCCGAATCAAAACGGCGCTGGGAATATTTACCTGGTCTGTCACCACATTAAGGCAGTGATAAATGCCATAGATGAGATAGATATAGGTGATTCCAGGCTCACCAAACATAATCTGATTTCGAGCGGTGGCACGATGATAAGCGTGCATTGCTGGGTCGTTTAAGCCATAGGCTTCTGTCTCAACAATCAAGCCGCGCAAAAGTGTTTCATCTGGCATCTGACGAACGAGGGTGCAGCCAATCAAGTCCGGTGCAACTAAAGTCGAGTCTCGGTTTAACCAGTGAGCCTCAATAGGGGGTGGTAAATCAAATACTTCCACTAATTCCTTTAGGCGATAGATAGCCAGAGTTAAAACGCCACGAGCTTATCCTTATCCTAAATCCTTCTTTTTAAGGAGAAGGACTTACCCTCATCCTAAATCCTTCTCCCTAAGGAGAAGGACTTTGAATTTGAAGCCTTATTTAGGCTATCAATCTTGGCGATATAGCAACGGATAAAGAGGTTAGGACACAAGATCCTTGAGAGATAAGGAATAACGGATAGTTGTTGTCTTGATCTTTCCTTATACTGCTATATCTCTTCGGGCAGACGGCATGGATGGATTTCACCTTTTATCCTAAATCAGATAGCTTTTGCAGCCGATTTGTTGATGACACCCACTTTTTCGCCCTTGGTTCTAACGCTTAAACTCGATCGCGCTACGTTTGAACGGTTCAATCATCTCCGTCAGCAATATTTTCCACCCGCAAAAAACACTGTCCCGGCACATATCACGCTGTTTCATGCCTTACCCGGCGAACAAGAAGCTACTATTCAATGCGATCTGCAACAGTTTTGTGCGATCGCTCCGCCGCTCTTGCTTGAGTTTCCAAAATTGCGGTTTTTGGGTCGAGGTGTTGCCGTGGAAGTGGATTGTCCTAAGCTAGTTTCATTACATCAACAGTTTGCCCAAACTTGGAGCAACTGGTTAACTCAGCAAGATCGACAAGAGTATCGATCGCACCTGACGATTCAAAACAAAGCACCAGAAGCCGAAGCCCGTTTGCTCTATGAACAACTTACGGCTCGTTGGCAGCCTTGCCATGGATCGGGCGATGGGCTGCTTTTATGGCATTACGAAGGCGGACCATGGAGTTTAGCAAACGAATTTTTGTTTGCTGCCCCAGATACCACTTCATTGTCTTAAACAAGGTTGAATGGTGGCAATGACCGATTGGGCGATCGCATCCAGATCATAGCCACCTTCTAAGCCAAAGAGAATTTTGCGGGTGAGGTGCAAACAGTGTTGCGTCAAAAGGCTGTAATCCGCAGGCTTGAGGCACATTCCAGCCAGGGGATCAGCTTGAGTGGCATCGTAACCCGCACTAACGATCAGTAGATCGGGCTGGAAGTGGGTGAGAAACGGCATCACTTGTTGTTCAAAGGCGGATTGATATTGAGCGATCGCGCTGCCCGATCTCATCGGAATATTCAGCACATTGTTATAAGCTCCTCGTTCATCAGCGGCTCCGGTGCCGGGATATTGGGGCGATTCGTGCAGAGAGCAGTAAGCAATATCGCGACTGGTTTCGACGATCGCCTGAGTGCCATTGCCGTGATGCACATCCCAATCGAGAATCGCCACGCGATTGATACCCGTTTGCTGTAGCGCATAACATGCTGCGATCGCCGCGTTGGAAAACAGGCAAAACCCCATGCCGCGATCGCTGAGGGCATGATGACCGGGCGGACGGGCTAAGACAAACGCCGGATTTTCAGTGTTGATCACTTGATCGATGCCATCTCGCCACGCGCTAACGGCTAATAGAGCGACTTCGTAACTACGGGGTGAAACAGGAGTATCGCCATCTAAATAACCACCGCCGCGATCAGCGAGTTGCTGAACGGTGGTTATATAGCGCGAGGTATGCACTCGTTCAATCTCTGCCATGATTGGACGCTGGGCGATCGCGGTGGGAGTTTGCCAATCTAGCTGATTCGCCCAAGGTGCAGCCAACAGCGCATTTTTGATCGCAGTCAAACGCTCTGGCTTTTCGGGATGGAAATAGCCAGTTTCATGCAGCAAAAATTCGTCGGAATAAAGGACTGGCAGCATAGATGAATGGCGAGGGGCGAATGGGTGTATCTCTAGTTCTATTTGCTAGGCGGTTTTTAAGGGAATGATGCCTTGGTCAAAGACTTGATGATCGGTGGCGATCGCTTGAATCTTGATCCGATCTCTGAACACCTCAAAGGCTGTGAATCCATAGCGTGAGACGGAATATTCTGTCCAAGGCGATCGCCCTACGGGACGCAAATAGGCACCGCCATTTCCAGTAATTAAATAAGTCGTGCCGTTAATCGGGCGAGTGCGTTCATAGCTGTGCTCATGCCCATTAATATAAAGCTGAACGCCATATTTTTTGAAGAGTGGACTCAGATTTTCAATGAAGCCTTGAGTGTTGCCATACACGCCAGAAGAATAAATCGGGTGATGTCCATAAACAATTTTCCAGGTTGCATTACTGCGACTCAATTCTTTTTCTAGCCACGGCTGCTGGACACTCCAATCAACATTCACGTTCGTATCCAGTACAAAAAACTGTACGGCTTTATCTCGAAATGTGTAGTATCGTCCTGGCATATTAAAGCCGGGATATTGCACTTGGGGATCGCCATTGACGCTACGAATATCATGGTTTCCCAGACAGGCGCGGAAAATCACGCCATTTTTCAGCAAAGTTTGATAGGGTCGCTCGAAGGCACTATTAACCTTGCCTATGTCACCATTGTCATAGATGTTGTCGCCTGCTAAAACGGCTAGCTTGTAGGGACTTCGCTGATAGTAGCGGGTCATGGCGGCGGCAACTGCGGCTTGATTTTCGTTACTGCTGCCGCTATCCGCAGTGGCGACGAACCGGAGCAATAGGGGGTTGCGATTGGCTGGGGCGATCGCCCTGCTGGAGTCATTCAGGTTGGGGGCAGGCGCAGTATTGATCGAACTTAAAGCAGCTTTTCCTAACCCAACTGCCGCCGCTGCTCCACCCAAAATTAGAAGATTGCGTCGTTGCATATCAGCCTTTTGTCCCAATTAGAAAAGAATGATATTGCAGCGTAACACTGGGGAAAACATCCTGCAAAGTGCGATCGCTACAACATGCCTTTATGTCGATCGCCATCGCATCACGCCCCACCGGACATGCCCTGTGTTTCCTCTCGTTCAGGTTCTAAGAAGCCTTTTGTCATGCAATCCTCTAAAAGCTGCTGGACAAATTCCCACAATTCCGGCGCACCGATCGCAATCGGAGCCATTCGTTGGAGGACACGATCGCAGGTAATGCCGTTAGCTTTCCAAGTGCCGCCTTGAGTTTGCTGGTTATTCAGCAACGGTTGTAGGCGATCGAGAGAGCAAGCGAATACAGCATCGGCGGTTTGTTGGGCTTCAAATTCTTCCCAGAGCGATCGCAGGTCTGCGGCTTGATCGGCTGGCAACAAACCAAATAGGCGATCGGCGGCTTCAGTTTCGCGATCGCTCTTGCTGTCGTTGTGCTGGAGGTCATAACAAAAGGTGTCGCCTGCGTCGATTTCCACCAGATCATGCACCAGCAGCATTTTGATCACTCGCAGCACATCTACAGGCACTGGCGAATATTCTGCTAGCACGATCGCCATTAGGGCAATGTGCCAGGAATGTTCCGCGCTATTTTCGCGACGAGAGGCATCGGTGAGCAATGTTTGCCGCAGTACGGTTTTGAGTTTGTCTAGCTCGATCACAAACTGAATTTGTTGGGCGAGTCGAGCGGTATTGGTTCTGGGCAGATTATTCACGTATCTTCGCCAGGATAGGGCGTAAGGATTTCTACGCCGCCTTCCACCACGGCGATCGTGTGTTCTGCTTGGGCAGAGAGTTTGCGATCTCGAGTATAAGCAGTCCAGCCATCTTCTTCATCTAAATCAACTTCCCACGTGCCTTCATTAATCATCGGTTCAATGGTAAACACCATGCCGGGACGCAGCCGTAACCCTTTACCGCGATCGCCATAGTGCGGAATTTGTGGAGCGGTATGAAACACATTGCTAATGCCATGCCCAACAAAATCCTGAACTACGGAAAAGCCCTGAGCCTCCGCATATTCTTGAATCACTGCGCCAATATCGCCCACTCTCGCATTGGGTTTTACTGCGGCAATTCCCAGTCGCCGACATTCGTTGGTCACCTCAACTAGCTTTTTGGCAATGGGGGAGGGTTCGCCCACCAAAAACATTTTGGACGTGTCGCCGTGGTAGCCATCCACAATCAGCGTCACATCAATATTGAGAATATCCCCATTTCTTAAAATCTGCTTGGCATTGGGAATCCCGTGACAGACCACTTCGTTGACGCTTGTACAGATTGACCTTGGAAAGGCAGGGCGATCTTTGTCGCCGCCGTAGCCAAGGGGCGCACTTTTCGCGCCATGTGCCTGAGTCCAGCGTTCGGCTTCGTCGTTTAGTTCCAGGGTGCTAATGCCCGGTTTGACAAAGGCGTTGAGGTGATGCAAGAGTTGACCTGCCAAATGCCCTGCTCGGCGCATTTTGTCAATTTCTCGGCTAGATAAAAGAGTAATAAGTTCGCGTGCCATAGACTTTATTTTATCGGGAAAGGTTCATTCTTGCGGAATTTTGGCGGAAACTATGAAAACAGACTGAAGTGGCATTGAGTAGAATATTTTAAGCAACGGTTGTTCCCGCCAAAGGTGAGGTATTGAAGTGGATGAACTGAGGACGGCGTTAGAGTTAGCAACGGATGAAGAATTGCAGGATTTGACGGAGATTCTTTTTCGCCCAAAGTTCAATCCACTGGATTATCTCAGGAAGGCAGATCCATTGGATATTCAAAGCCGCGATCGCGATGGCTGGCTAGATGCGCTGGAGGATCGGTTTCGCTATCTGGCAGCAGATGGGCTGACGGTGATTAGTCAAAAGACCAGTCAACTGAGCTATCGCCAAATTTTGATTCAGGTTTGCCGTCATTTGCGGTTGCCTTACAAAATGTCGATGTCTACGGTGGATTTAGAAGCAGAAGTGTTTCTAGGTTTATTAGAACGGGCATGGAAGCAGTTGCCAGCGGCAGAGAAAGGGGAGTTTACTATTCAGCTTAAACACTCGCTGACAAAGTCGCAACTGTTGCCCCAGTTACCGCTGGCGGTTCAGCAAGATCCGATGAGTTTGGTGGTGAAGGGTAGTACGGCGATCGCGGTTACGTCTGTGTTGCGCCCGATGTTGATGCAGTTGATTGCGAAACAGTTTGCGGTCTATGTCGCTCGATATCAGGTGGCGCAAGCTGCCGCGTTGAGTGGGGCGATCGCGACTCAACTTCACACCGCCTTGGCAGTGCAAACGGCGCGGCAAGGAATGGCGCTGAGTGCTGCTCGATATGCAACGATGCGCGGTGTATTTGCCTGTTTAGGTCCTGCCTTATGGATGTACTTTTTTGCCGATCTGGGCTGGCGATCGGTGTCTACAAACTATGGGCGGGTGATTCCAACGATTTATGCCCTCGCCCAAATTCGCTTAACCCGTGCAGAATGTTTTGAATTTGCTTAGACGTTGGTTCCCAAAAAATTCTCTTTTTCAGGTTCATCCCGATCCAGCCCTGAGATTTTCCTGGACATTGGTGCAAGCTGGTTTGTTGGTATTGCCATTTAGCGCTTTATTTGGCTGTGTGGGAATGATGGTAGCCGCGATCGCGGTTTGGCGGCAGCGATCGAGTCAAATCATGGCATCTCGTGTTAATCAAGGGTTTGCCCTGCTTGCCGGATTGATGGGGGTCAGTGCAGTCGTTGCCGAACATCGTAGCGATGCATTGTTGGGCTTGTTTAATTTTTTACCCTACTTTTTTTGCTTTGCCAGCTTGAGTCCGCTGATCCAAACGCCCACTCAACTCCGCCGCTTAGGGTGGGTGCTGGTGCTGCCATCGGTGGTAGTTTGCTTGATTGGCTATCTTCAGATGTTTTTGGGCTGGTTGGGCTATCAGCAATTTTTACATATTCAAGTACTATGGATTTTGATTGACTGGCAGCTTGACTTGAAAGGAACCCCGCCCGGTCGCATGTCTGCGGTGCTGACCTATGCCAATGTGCTGGCGAGTTATTTGGTGATCACGTTCAGTTTAGGGTTGGGCTTTTGGATTGAGGCGATTGGGCGCAGTCGGCAGGCTGGCGCTGGTGTATGGAATCGGGAAACAGTGGCGTGGGTTGGATTACTGCTGCTGAATGGGGGCGCACTGATTTTGACCAATTCGCGCAATGCTTGGGCGATCGCGGCGGGTGCCTGCTTTGTGTTTGCCCTGTATGTGGGTTGGCGGTGGCTGATTGCAGTCGTCGGGTTTATCGTGGGCGCAATCTTAGCTGCCGCTTTTGCACCCCTTGCTATCCAACAGCCGCTCCGAACTATCATTCCTGCTTTTTTCTGGGCACGGGTCACCGATGATCTCTATCCCAATCGTCCAGTTTCCACCCTCCGCACGACTCAGTGGGAGTTTGCTTGGTCACTGATGCAGCAGCGTCCAATTTTAGGCTGGGGATTACGAAACTTTACGCCACTGTATCAAGCTCAAACAGGTTTCATTTTGGGTCATCCCCATAATTTGCCGCTGATGCTGCTGGCGGAAGTGGGTGTTCCGGCAACGGGGCTGTTTTTAGGCATAGTCGGTTGGGTTCTCGCTAGAGGCATTCAATATTGGCAAAATTTAGGTCGATTAAAGGACTTTGGACAGCCTGAGACAAGCGATCGCCTCATTTATTTCAGCTTCCTCATTACCTTTGGCAGCATTTCCATTTTCAGCCTGTTCGATGTCACCCTGTTTGATGCCCGCGTCAACATCCCTGGCTGGATGTTACTCATCGGCATTTGGGGCAGGGCAAACGTTGAGGAGGCGAAAAGTGAGGGGTGGGAATAGTTTTGAGTTTTGAGTTCTAAATTTTGAGTTCCACATTTTGTTAGCGTAGTGTTTCCGCTGGAAATTTTGTTTGCATTAATCCTCTTGTCCCTATTCCCTATTTCCTACTCCCTGTTCCCTATTCCCTAATCTTCCTTCAGTGCTTGTTTGCCAGTTACAATGATTAAAAATTGTTTTCACTTAAACCTTTAGCTAGTAGGGCGTTTGTGGCGCAGGATCGAGCATATTCAACGGATGGAAGCGGCAGTTCATACCCTCAGGGAATGGCAACCACTCACTATGCCCTGTTGAAAATCCATCCATCGGCATCGGTTAAGGAAATTCGGCAGGCTTACCGTGAGTTGAGTAAGCTTTATCATCCTGATACGACTCAGTTGCCAACCGCGATCGCTACGGCTAAATTTCAGCAGTTGAACGAAGCTTATGCCACGCTAACGAGCGAAGAACGCCGCGCCGCTTACAATCTCAAAATTCGTTATTCTTCCGTATCGGTTGTGCAACCCTTACCGAGTTTGCACCAGCCAGCGGCTCAAAGTCAGCCTGGGTCGTCCTCTGCCTATATCGATGCCACCGATCGCCCCCTGTCGCCCGGTGAACTGTTTGCCCTATTCATCTTAGGATTAACGTTTGTGGGGTGTCTCTGTTTGGCGATCGCGATCGGGCTAACCCGTGGAGATACTCTCATTCAACCGACTACTGCCCAACCTGCGCCCCCTGCTCAGCAAGTCATCACCCAACCTATTCTTGTTAAAGGGGTGACTGATCATGCTACACCTCAAAAAGCCTTAACCTTTACTAACAAAGATCAGTGAGAAACAGTTTTTCCATGTCACTTCCCTCTGCCGATACGCCGCTCTATAACCATCCTTTGCCTGATATTGAGCAGTGGTTAAAAACCCATGATTGCCAGCAAGACCGTGAGGATTTGCACTGTTGGCACATTGAGCGCGCAGGCTGGAAGGCGGAACTGTGGCTGGATGTGGATCAATTAAGTGTGCGCTACTTTGGGTTTGGAGACGGCGATCGCGCCGTGCAGCGATCGTTCAAATACTCCCTCAGCCGCCACGATATTGAAGCAGCGATCTTTGCAGGACCTTAGCAAAAAAGCGCTTTGAAAGGAAATCTGGGAGCCGAAATAAACCCCCATCGGCTCCCATGTGTCTGTACTCTACACAAACCGAGAATAAAACTTTTAGGCGATCGTTGAATTCATCCAATCGGGTCGTTTCAATGAGTAACTTTATAGCCATACGCGAAAAGGGCAAGCCAACAACCATCCGTTATTCCTTATTTCTCAAGGATCTTTGTGTCCTAACCTCTTTATCCGTTGCCATAGCATAAAGACAAGTTCTTGGATTGCCCGTCACAATGATTGATCTTGAAGCATCCCAACCCACAGCGTCACCTTTGCTGGCAGTGACTTATCCAGATATTGAAGCCGCTGCCGCTCGACTTCAGGGATATGCCCATCACACGCCCGTTCTTATTTCAACCACGGTCGATCGACAAGTAGGCGGTCAGGTCTTTTTTAAATGCGAAAACTTTCAGCGAACGGGTTCCTTTAAATTTCGGGGTGCCTATAATGCGTTGGCGCAATTGTCGCCTGAACAACGGCAGCGGGGAGTAATTGCCTATTCATCGGGTAATCACGCCCAAGCGATCGCGCTTGCAGGTCGATTGCTCAACATTCCCGCCACAATTATCATGCCTGCCGATGCTCCAGCGGTAAAACAGGCTGCCACCCGTGATTATGGCGCAGAGGTCTTGCTCTACGATCGCGAAATGACGAACCGGGAAGAACTGGGAAAAACCCTGGCAGACGAGCGCGGCTTAACCTTAATTCCGCCCTATGACTACCCAACTGTGATTGCTGGACAGGGAACCGCTGCCAAAGAATTAATCGATGAAGTGGGGGAATTAGATGTGCTGTTGGTGTGCTGTGGCGGCGGTGGGTTGCTCTCTGGCTGCGCGATCGCGGCGCATACTCTATCACCGCAATGTCAGGTGGTGGGAGTGGAACCCAAGCGGGCGGATGATGCCACGCGATCGTTCTATAGCAAAACCCTACAAACAGTGCATAATCCTGACACGATCGCCGATGGCGCACGAACGCCCTGTTTAGGCACTTATACCTTTCCGCTCGTTTTAAACTATGTCACCGATATGGTCACGGTTTCCGAAGCCGCTATTCTTCGCAGCATGTTTTTCTTATGGGAACGCTTGAAAATTGTCGTAGAACCCACCGGAGCGATCGCCGCCGCCGCGCTACTAGAAGGAGTGCTACGGTTTCCCAATGCGCGGATTGGAGTCATTATCAGTGGCGGTAATGTAGATCTAAAACAAGCCGGAAAACTACTGGGAAAAGCTACTCAATCTAAAAAAGCGGTGCCTGAAAAACCGTTAGCTCAAGAGCTTAGTTAGTTCTGCGGCTTTAATATTATTTTCTCTATTGGAAATTTTCCTTAAGATTTTCCATCCTGTAATTCGGGTAACGCTGTTTTCCTCTATCTTTTGGTAATGTGCTTGACAGCTTGTTTAAGCTAATCTGCATTGTGAATCAAACATTGTGAATCAAAATATTGGGAGATTGCTGGAACTATGGGTTTCTTAGACAGAATTTTTGGTGGAAAGAAGGCTGAGGCGGCTCCTGCTGAAGCGGCTCCTGCAAATGCTCCTACAGGTGATGCTATTCCTGCTGAGCGAGTAGGTTTGAATGGTGAATATGATCAGAGTGGTTTGGCGAAACGGGTTGCTAAAGCCTTTGACGACGATGGAC
This sequence comes from Sivoneniella epilithica UHCC 1019, assembly GCF_040830845.1. Taxonomy (NCBI): domain Bacteria; kingdom Bacillati; phylum Cyanobacteriota; class Cyanophyceae; order Leptolyngbyales; family Leptolyngbyaceae; genus Sivoneniella; species Sivoneniella epilithica. The sequence goes on along the minus strand of NZ_JBFPDP010000042.1, from coordinate 32,201 downwards.
AAATTGATGACGTTGAAACTCTTTGGGTTGCTCAAACAGGCGGCACAGTGGTGTTGAAAGGTAAAGTGCCTAGTCAAGACTTTTTAAATAAGGCAACCTCTGTCGCCTCTGGCGTGAGTGGTGCAACTTCGGTGGATGCAAGTGGCGTAGAAATTGGCTAACAGCGCGGCTAGTTCGTTGGTCGTTTGATCCAAAATTGAAGATCCAAGATTGAAGAACAAAGGCTCAGTGCAAAATGGCTGAGCCTTTTGCGTATGATGATGGCAGTTTAGCAGTGTGAAACGATGGGACTTTTTGACCAAATTATCGGCGCGATCGCCAACCCGAATCAACAGGCAAACCCTGACCAAATGAGCGATATATTAGGCACGGTGCAGCAAATCGCCAGTAGTAATAACCTGGATGCTGGAACGGGCGAAACCATGGTGTCCATGCTAGGCGGACATGTGAGATCGGCGTTACAGCAACAGCAGGCTGAAGGCGGAGACTCTCAAGTCGCGGCGATCGTCAACCAGTTTGGCGGCATTGGCTCCAATCCTGCTGCGGTGAGTGCCCTGTTCTCTCCCGATCAACAAGCTCAGATCGCGACAGAAATTGCCCAGCGTACCGGATTGCCTGCTGGCACTATTCAAGGGCTGCTAGCTTCCCTGGTTCCCATCCTGCTTAATTTACTCGGTTCTGGCAAAACCACCGAAGGCAACTCGAATCCGCTACTCAACAACTTCTTAGACTCGAACAACGACGGCAACGTTGATCTAGGCGATGCCATGCGACTAGCAAGCCGTTTCATGCAATAGGGCAATGTTAGAGTTTTGAGTTTTGAGTTTTGAGTTCTGAGTTCTGAGTTTTTAAGGAGAGTCTTGGGCACAGCGGAATCCTGCAAAGATCTCGCGCACATGGGGATGATACCAATTGCGAAAGGTGTTTCGTAGAGTATACGATCGCGTTGCCCAACTGCCTCCCCGCAACACTCGATGCTGATGATCAAAATAGGTTTGAGAGTAGCCTTGGTAAGGATAGCTAGCGAAATCTGGATAGCCCTTAAACCATGAGCCAGTCCATTCCCACACGTTGCCCAACAGGTCATAGCATCCGTAGGGACTGACTCCTTGGGGGTAAGCATCTACTGAAGTCGTGTGTCCAATCCCGTGACCATAGTTACAGTGCTGCGGCGATGGATCTTCGTCGCCCCAGGGAAAAAGTAAGGATAGTTGGGCGGCACTTTTCCAGGCTGCCGCTTTTTCCCATTCGGCTTCGGTGGGCAATCGCTTGTTGATAAAGTTAGCGTAAGCTTCGGCTTCATACCAACTGATCCCACAAACGGGATACAGATTAAAAGCTGAGTCATCTGACCAATAAAACGGCTGGCTTACTGGATGCTGCTGTAGCCATTGCCAGCCTTCAACCGACCAGTAGGCTTGCGTTTGATAGCCGTCCGCCTGAATAAACAACTGGTATTGCTGGCACGTAACCGGATATTGATCAATCCAGTACGTTTCCAGATAGACCCGATGGGTGGGACGTTCGTTATCCAATGCCGCGATCGCCCCGCTTCCCATCTCAAAAACTCCCGCAGGAATTTGAATCATTGGATCAGGGGTGAGGGGCAAGAGGCAAGAGGTGAGGGCGAAGAGTTGGGGTGTTTCTTGTTGCGCTTTGATTGCCAAGACGATCGCGATCGTTTCACAATGCTGGCTTTCATGCTGCAATAACCATCGCCATAACCGTTCTTGCTGTTCGATTGGCGCAGTTTCCAAGTAGTCAAACACTTGCTCACGAATCGTGCCTAAATAGGCTTCAATTTCCGGCAAGGTCGGCAGTTTAACGCGATCGACTTTGGGTAAAACATCTGCTGCAAACAGGCGACGATATTCGGGAAACTGGGGTGCATATCCAGCAGAGCGTTCTAATAGCCACAGTGATTCAGTATAGGCAATATGCCCCAAATGCCAGCCCACAGGGCTAAAATCTGGATGGGCTTGGTAACAAAGCGTGTCGTAGTTCATGCTTTTAAACAACGACAGCGTGGATTCGCGGCATTCTGTCATGCCTTGGCGCAAGTGAGAAATGAGCAAATCGGTAGCTGAGAGTGAGTGGCTAGAGATTGTGGGTTTCGATGGTGAGGTCATGGGCAACGGTGAGAATGCTGCGATCGCAAAAGGAAATCCAATTGCCGTCAAACAGCGGCTCGGAAGCAATCAGAACGGCATCGGGAAACAAAACATCATCCCTCAGCCAATAGAGACTGGGCACCGGATCTCGGCTGGCATACCGAGCAGCAACCATTTCCTGTCCATTGCTCAGAATCAGATTTGCAGAAAAATCAGTCTGATACTTTTCGCCCAGGTTAGACAGTATATTGAGCGATCGCCCCAACGCATCTGTGATTGAAGCCTGCGGGTTCTCAACCAGTTCATTCACCAGCAGCGCAAAGATATGTTCAGAATCAGTTGTCCCTTGAATGGACTGATAAACTTTATCGCTCAATAGCTCTCGGATTGGACGATAAAGCGATTGGCGAAAATTATTAATAAAGCCATTATGAATGCCTAAAATTTTTTCAGATTGAAACGGTTGGCAGTTACTCAAATCAACCGGGATACCCGCTGTCGCACTCCGAACACTGGCTAACACACAGCCCGATTCAACATATCGGCTCAGGCTAGGCAAATTTATATCATTCCAAATGGGCAGCGTATTTTTGTAGACAAATGGCTCAACATCCCGCTGCGGATGATACCAACCCACTCCAAATCCATCAGCATTAAGTAGCCCCGCAGTCATCTCACGGGGCTGATAGCTTTGCTGAATCAAAGAATGTTCAGGCTTATAAAGAAGCTGGTCGAGGGGCACAGAAGCGCCAAAGTAGCCGAGTAAGCGGCACATAGGTTAAGAATAAAAGTAGGCTTTCCAAATCTTTACATAATTTTCTGAGAACTTGCTTAAACTCCTCCTTTGAAAGCCTCTTCAAGCGATCACCTTCCCCTTAGGAAGCGAGGTCAATCTTGTCAGAGACTCTAAGGAGAGTAGACATCACAAACTTATGTACTCAAACTTATGCACTAAGGATGAAGACAAACAGGTCAAAAATTTTTGATGATGGATCTCAGGTTTGAATTAGGAATTAGTAAACCTAATACGCAAAACGTTTTACTGTAGATCTCCGCTCGTATCTCTTAAGTATTTGTCTTAAGATTTCTGAGTACTTTGCTACAGAAGAAGCCAAATTACGACAAAATTTTCAATAGTCCGAATTTTTTTAAGGAGACCGTTATGAACTCTGTTCGCTGGCGCAAAATTCTTGCCCCATTGTTGATTAGTTTAGTGCTGTTTATCTCAGCCTGCGCGCCGACTCAGCAATCTCGCTATTCTCAGGTTCAAAAAGACACAACTCAACGGGGCGCACCTTCGGCAGTTGCCAAAAAAGCTGAACAAGGCGCGAAATTCAACAAGATTTTTCCCGATGGCGTTCGGGGTTATGAAGTCGTCGCTGCCCAAGAAAAGAAAGGGTTTGCTGAATATAAAGTGAACAAAGATGGCAAAAACGTGGCGATGCTGTCGATTAGCGACACGACTAGCGTCCCTTCTGCGGCTGCAAAATATCAAGCCGCAACCGAAAAAGTGGCGGGTTATCCTGCGGTAGATCAAGGCGCTAACGCCACCGGAATTTTAGTGAACGATCGCTATCAGGTAAAAATCCTTTCCCGCGATCCATCGTTTACTAAGGCAGATCGGGTGCAGTGGCTCCAAAAGTTTGACCTGAAAGCATTGGCAAAAATGAAACCCGCGATTGCGCCAGTTGCCACTCAAAAACCTGTCAATCAAGTCACTAAACTCCCCCCACTTCCGCAAAGAGCGCCTAATCCCTCTTTGGTGCCTCAACCTGCTGGCTAATTCTCCATTTTTTGCATAATTTAAAAGCGTCATGATTGCTACTCCCCGCACATTTCTCGTTCCTGCCTTATTGAGCCTGTCACTGGCTATGGTTGCGTGCGGTGAACAACCGCCCTCTCGCTATGACCAAGTTCAAAAAGAAACCCAAGGTCAATCAGCGGTTTCTAAACAAGCGGTCAACGGCAGTCAACTGAATCGGTATTTTCCTAAATCAGCTAACGGCTTTTCGGTGGTTCCTGCTCAGGAAAAGAAAGGGTTTGCAGAACACAAGGTCAATAAAGGCGGCAAGAACGTAGCGATGTTGTCTATCAGCGACACGATTAGTACGCCAGCGTCTGCCAGTAAATACCAACAAAGTACTACCAAAATTGCGGGTTTTCCTGCCGTTGACCAAGGGCAAAATGGAACTGGCATTCTAGTGGGCGATCGCTTTCAAGTTAAAGCTCAATCTCGTGATCCATCCTTTACCAAGCAAGACCGCGTAAATTGGATCCAAAAATTTAATCTAAACGGTCTGTCTCAAAAGAAATAAGGAGTCCTACCTGTGAGTAAATCGATTTTTGAACTCGTTGACGAACTCCCCACGGGCGGCATCACCGTAATGGCGATGAAGTCCCTTGATACGCTCATTCCCGGACAATGGCAAAATTTGACCGGATTTGATAACACCATTCGGGCGGTCACGGGCGAAACCGATGAAGCCCTGATCCAACAAATTGGGGAGCGTGCCGTTACCCTGTATAACGACAAATCCCAAGGATATCAGCGTGCCTACTGGCTCTATGACACCGTACAAGGGGGTTCTGGCTTGCTAGGAGCGGCTGCCCTTGCCAACCGGATTGGACAAGATACTTTTTTAGGCTTTCTCAAACACGTCAGCCCCAAACCAGAAAAAGCCCAAAGCATTGACCTCTCTGTCAAACTGGTGACGGAGCTAGTTGCCTTTTGCCAAATAAATGGTATTCCCGGCGACAGTATTGGTGACTTTTTAGGAGCTTTGGGCGACTACAGCGGCGAATCACTCATGCGAATGGCAGCTTTAGTATGCTTTGATGGGCTGATTCCACTCGGTCCTGAGTTTGCCGAAAAAGCGCTGGGCAATGTTCAAAGCAGTAATGCTTCAGATTTGGAAGGCAATCAAACCTACAAAAGCGTTAAGGATCTGATTCCCGGCAATAGCTCGGATGACAAGCTGGGCTTTATTGCCCAAAGTTTTGATTCCACAAAAGGGTGGATGAAAAACTTCGTCTCCTCTACTGGCGCGACCCAAAGTGGACTGATGAATAATCTAAAGGGCTTTATTGACTTTACTGACGACAAAGCGGATTATGTCGGTGCCCTGCTGGATATGAATGTGAAGTACTACCGTCATACGGGCATCCAAACGTTAGTACGACGCTTGATTGAGCGTGCTGTTGCTGAAATTTAGACGCTGAAGTTGAACTGTAGATCATCAGTCAGGGGGCTGACTTAGATGAACTCAATCTAAGTCAGTCCAGTTTTCTATTAATTTCCTTTGTGCCAACAAACCCAGTACAATTGTCTAGATTTACATTTATTAACAGTTCTACTGTCCTCAACCCGCAAAGTTTTATAATCCATTCTTAATGATTTGCAGCGATCGCTTTTCTTATCGCCGTTTTTCTAGATGATTGCTGGCAATGCATCACCACTAAGTTAGATATTAATTGGCAGAATCATTGCACTACTGGGGAGTTCGGCATGGCGCGTACCAGAATTTTGGTGGTGGAAGACGAACAACTTGTTGCAGATGATCTCAGAGAAACTCTGGAAATATTAGGATATGAAGTGTCTGGATTGGCGGTTTCTGGCGAAGAAGCGATCGCAAAGGTAGCTGCCACTCAGCCCCAGTTAGTTTTGATGGATATTCGGCTAGAAGGCGCAATGGACGGCATTGAAGCGTCTCACATTATCCAAACAGATTTTCAACTCCCGGTGGTTTACCTAACTGCCAATGCCGATCGCGCCACTTTAGAACGAGTGAAGCAATCTGAGCCGTTTGGCTATGTAATGAAGCCATTTAGCGAACGATCGCTGTCCACGACCATTGAAATTGCGATCGTTCGTCACCAGGCAGAACTAAAAGTGCAGAAAACCTTACAAACCGTTCAAGCTAGGAAAAATGCTGCTGAAGAACTAGCGCATGAAAAATCTGAATATCTCTGTCTGCTTGCTCACGAACTTCGCAATCCCCTAACTGCCATCAAATTTGCCGCAGAAGTGTTGCAAAGCCACAGTGAGCAATTGCCTGATGAAAAAAAAATGCGCTACATTCAGCGAATTCAAACCGCAACGAATAGCCTCAATAAACTTTTAGAAGATGTGCTAACCCTAGAGCATTCAAACGCGAATCCTTTGGAATGGTCACCTTTAGACGTAGAAGTAGTCGGCTTTTGCGAAGAGTTAATAGAAATGCTAAAGGTGAACTGCGACGATCATCACACCCTAGCTTTTTCTACTAATGTTAAGCAATATTATGCGTTTTTAGATGAAAAGCTTTTATGACATCTGTTAAACAATTTACTGAGCAACGCCGTTAAATATTCCCCAGCAGGCGGCACTGTGTCCTTAGAGTTGCACGGCGAACTCGATCGCTTTAGTCTAGGTATATCGGATCAAGGCATTGGCATTCCTCCCCAAACCCTGCCCCATTTGTTCACCCCCTTCTATCGAGCGGCTAATGTGGGGCAAATCCCTGGAACTGGACTTGGCTTAGCGATCGCCAAACAATGTGCAGAACTCCAAGGCGGCAACATCAGCGTTGATAGCACACTTGGACACGGCACTACATTTACAGTAGTCCTACCTAGAAAGAAGCAGTAGCGGAGTACAAAGTTTTGGGTTTCGGATTTTCCTACCCCCTGTTCTCTACTTCCTCATCAACTGCTTCACCCAATATCTCACAGCCCTGATCAATCGTTTAATGGGGCTGAACCAGCGATATTTTGCCTTAGCAGCAGGTAGTATGTCCAACTCGTCGCTGATTGTGGAAGGAATAATGTCCTTAACCTCGTAAAGACTATATTCTCCGCTTTTTCCTGGAATTTCTACCTGAAACGCCTGCCCGACTAAAACATGGTCTTTCGCTTCGGTATAAGCTTCTTTGGAAATCAGAAAGGTTGTTCCTAAAGGCTTATTAGCCGCCTCGATCCGACTTGCCAAATTTACTGCATCCCCGATCGCCGTCATCTTGGGATTTTTAGGATCGCCAATCGTACCAATTACAGTCCAGCCATAGTGAACGCCAATACCTATTTGTAGCCGCCGCTGATATAAGCCTTCTAAAGATGGATTCAACTCCTCCAACGCCGCCAGCATTGCCACGCCTGCTCGAATCGCTCGTTCTGCGGCGCGATCAGGATTATCTACGCCAAATAACGCCATAAAACCATCACCCATGTAGACATTGATCGTGCCACCATAGCGATTGATCACCTCTGCCATCCGCTGAAAGTAGCGGTTCAAAACATAAATCACATCGTAGGGCAGCACGGCTTCGGAGAAGGAAGTAAACCCACGAATATCTGCAAATAAAATAGCCACATGCTTTTCTTGCCCCAGCATGGAAGGCGCAACTTTTTTGGATACCTGATCAAAAAATATCGCTACGTCTTCCACGTCTAGTGACAACCGCCGTAGGGTGATTTTGCCTTCACGAGTAATCATCGTTTGGCACGCCAATCGCACACAAGGTTCAAAGCCTAACTGATCCGCTAAAACCTGTTCTTCTGGAGTGCGCGGCGCACAAAATTCTTGCCCATCCAAAATCAACACGCGACAAGTAGAACAGCGAGCATTGCCGCCACAGGCATGAGTATGAGGGATTCCCGCTTCCAAAGCCGCTGTGAGCAGTGTGTTAGCGTCTTCTGTTTCGATCAGTTTTTGGTCGGGTAAATAAAAAATTTGTGTCATTGTGGGGGCTGGCATCACCGTATGGTTGAATCTACACTGAACCCACTGAGAAGCCCGGATTAAAACACTCCACGCATTAAATGGTTCGTTTCTTCACGATTTATAGTGTCTCAAAACAGACCTTAAAACAAATTAACAGCACCCTATAGATCGCCATTGTAGCGGTTGGAGGCGATCGCGTCCCTCACCTATTCCACTGATCAGTGTGTCTTTATCTTTCCCCAATTCTCGGCTTTTTATTCCCCTGTTTGCTACGGTTCCTAGCCGCGCCGCTCGATACTCCGCGATCGCCTAGTCCAGCTTTTTGCATAGCTGCGTTATAAATCGCCTCATTTGCCGCCGCCGATTGAAACAAATTCACAACTGGATTGGGATAATTCACGCCCAACTTGACGTTAAAGCGCTGTTGCTCCACTGGGAGAAGTAGCCAGGGTTCATGCACTTTGCCTGCGGGAACCTGTGCTAGTTCGGGCAGCCAATATTTTACATAGTCGCCATTGGGATCGTAGTCCTTAGACTGCTTGAGAATGTTGAAAAAGCGAAAGCCACGGGCATCATTGCCAACACCTGCTGTATAGTTCCAGTTGCCCCAATTGCTGCACACGTCGTAATCCACTAGCAGCGACTCAAACCACTCTGCGCCCATTTGCCAGTTAATGCCCAAATTTTTGGTAAGAAAACTAGCAACATTTTGTCGCCCGCGATTAGACATAAATCCGGTAGCAGCAATTTCGCGCATATTAGCATCCACTAGGGGAAAGCCCGTTTGACCGTTGCGCCACAGGTCAAATCGCTGCCAATCTTCTTTCCAGGGAATCGGGATTCCTTGCAGTCCAGACAATCGGAAAATGCGATCACCATGCTTATTGCAAATAAACCGGAAATAATCCCGCCACAGTAGTTCAAAAATCAGCCAGTAGGTCGAATCGTTTTGGACTCGCTGGGTTTCATATTTTTGCACTTGCTCAAAAATATAGCGAGGCGAAAGACAGCCCAACGCCAGCCAGGGAGAGAATTTTGAGGAATAATTGGCACCGATCATCCCGTTTCGAGTTTCTTTATAAGTTTTGAGGCAATCTTGCTGCCAAAAGTAGTGATTCAGCCTAGCTTTACCTGCGGTTTCGCCGCCCTCAAATTTCAGCACCGCGCGATCGTCGAAAGTAGGCAAGTCTAACCCAAAGGTGGATAACGAGGGCAACTCGCCAGGTTCTACAGGGGGCAGTGGCGGCAATTTTTCGGGCGTGGGAAAGGTGGGATTAAGGGTGCTGACTTTTTCAATCTGCTTGCGAAAGTTAGTGAATACTTCTGGCAGTTGGCTCACTTCAAAAGGCAAATCAGCAGGGTGATACAGCGTGTGTCCCCAAAAGCGCTGACACTGAACCCCGATCGCCGCGAGGGCGCGATTCACTGCATTTTCCACCGCAATTTCTTCTGAGGTGACTTCTGGGTGGTAGTAAACCGCTGTGATCCCCCACTGGTCTACCAAAGCAGGGATCACCGTTTCTGGAGTGCCCTGACGAATGATCAAATTGCTGCCAAGGGACTGGAGCGATCGCCGCAAATTTGCCACACTTTCTAGCAAAAACTGCGCCCGAAATGCGCCCGTTTTAGGAAAGCCAAAAGAGGTTTGCCCAAACTGACGCGGCTCAAAACAATAAAGCGGCAGCAAAAAATCAGGGTTTGCTTGAATGGCACGGTGCAAAGGTTCGTGGTCGTGCGATCTCAAATCGTTACGAAACCAAATCAAAATTCGCTGATCAGTCATGGGGGCGGCTTAAGCAACACGTCCCGTTACTCTACCAGTGTCCAATCGATTTTGGATGAGTTCCAGATGGGATAGTCTCGACAAATCTCAGAGTTTTGCTTTTGCAGCGTTAGTGCTTGACTGTAGCTAGACAACGCCGCTTGATATTGCTTTAACTCTTTCAACACCGATCCCCGAAACAGCCACGCTTCACGATTCGTATTCGATAAATCTATGGCGCGGTCAAAACTGGCAAGGGCAGCCTTGTAGTGCTGCAAGTGAACTAACACGACTCCGTGAAATACCCAGGTTTTAGACCGATTAGGTTGAATGCGGAGCGCGGCTTCAAAACTGGCAAGAGCAGCCTCGTAATAGCCTTGCTTGGTCAAAACGGCACCCCGGCTACACCACAAACGATGAAGCGTTTTGGTCGTCAATAGAGTGCTTGCGTTAAGCGACGATCGTTGCGTATAGCGCTTGGATAGAAGACAAGGATTTGAGGAGACAGTAGATAGACCCATAGTATTTCTTGACAAGATCAAAGACTTAAGGTTAGTCAATGCCGCTTTTACACTCTCAATAGGCATAGTTGGCTTGTATATTCTGGCTTTTATAAGCCATATTCCTTATCCGCCATTATGCTCAACTTTTGATATCGGTAAGCAGCGTTTTTAGTGGAAGTAGTTTTATAGCTCTCGCGTTTCAATATATCTGTACTTTGTTGGATTGCACAGGGGGTTTTAACCCTTAATTGCAAGGTTAATTTGTCCTGAAGCAAATTATTTCTTGCGGTAGTCCATCCCCCCTTAGAGGGACTCATGTCCCCAACTCTTGCCTGAGAATGTAAACTATTGCTGCAATTCCTATCAAAGTGGAAGGGGCAATTAGACAATATCGCCAACTTGGATTTTTTTGGAGATGACCTAATGTTAAATATGCCGTTGTTTGCCGTGGCTGAAAGAGCGGTCAATTGGAGTCCTAGCGTTGCAGTGGTGATGATCGTCTGCAATATCATCGCGATCGCGATTGGTCGAGCTACCATCAGTCGGAAAAACGTTGGTCCTGCACCCACTACTTTTGGTGGCATGAGTTTAGCGGCTTTAATCGGCTCAGCTTCTCTGGGGCACATTTTGGGAGCAGGCGCGATTTTAGGGCTGTCTAATCTAGGCGTTTTGTAACTTGCCTTTAAGTCAATAAGTGCCATAAACAAAGAAGCCGGGAAAACATTCCTAGCTTCTTTGTTTTTAATCAATCTCACTTTTGGAGTGGTTGCTGATTGGACTATCGCCTTGAGTAGTCAGAGGCTAAACGCCGTGCTTTTACGGGCGATCGCGGCTGACTCACTTGCAACTGATTGACTCGAACCTGCGGCTCAGTTGCCTGCTTTAAGTGATGAACAATTTCTAAGGTTTGCAATCCATCTAAAACCGCTGCCCGAATAATCGGATCTTCCTCGCGCTGGAGCATGACCCGAAAATAGTCGGCAATTTGACGACGGGAAGGAATTTTGGCGAGATTGGGGTGGCGGTTTGTAGGGAGCGATCGCCGATCCAAACGAGACTGATCATCTAATACAGAAATCGAGTCCGTCAGTTGACGAACTGCCAATAGGCGTTTCAAAGGATCTTCATGCGCCAAATCAAACAGCAGTTGATTGATTTGCAGGGGAGCGTGAGACTCTTGGCGATTGCAGATTTGCCACACCAGCAGCCCTAAGCCAGTCAGCGTTCCCATTCCCTGCAAGATTGCCCCGGATGCAATCCAAGCGCTATCGGATTCCGCCCAAATTGCAGCAGCGAGATAGGTGCTAAAGGTGGCGATCGCCCCAGTACCCGCAGCAACCAGAAAGGGTTGGTTCCACCCTTGTAGCAGTTGACGAAGTGCCACAGCATTGATGGAGGGCTTCCAGTCATGCATCAGATACACCAGCAGCATCGCCACAATGCCGGTGCCTGTGGCAAACACTAACCGACTGTTCCAATACAGCAGGGCGATCGCGCCAGTGGTTACTACCACCCATCCCCCTGATCCGAAGCCATGCCTCGAGGAAAACCGTTTAAGCGTTTGCGTCTTAAGTTTTGCCAACGGTAAATCTTGAATCGCGCTGACTAAAAATCGCCCACGAAATGTATCTTTTGCTGCATGAGATGAAGCTTTTGTCACCGTGCCAAGCCGCCTAAAAAGTATTGCAAGCAAAAATTCAGCTTTACATCTATAGATTCTACAACTGGAATACCTTGCCTGCGGTTAGATCTAGAAATTTGATGATGAGAGTTTGTAATGATTCGGTACAATCGAGGTCATAGGCTTACAGCAAAGGAATTTTGGAGTGGTTACTCTTGGTGTCAATATTGACCATATCGCAACCATTCGGCAAGCGCGACGAACCATAGAACCCGACCCAATCGCGGCGGCGATATTGGCAGAACTAGGCGGCGCGGATGGCATCACCGTCCATTTACGAGAAGATCGACGACATATTCAAGATCGGGATGTGCAATTGTTGCGTCAAACCGTGCGAACCCACTTGAACCTGGAGATGGCAGCAACCGACGAAATGGCGGCGATCGCCCTTGAAGTGAAACCAGATTATGTGACATTGGTTCCAGAACGCCGAGAAGAGGTGACCACAGAAGGCGGATTAGATATCGCCGGACAAGCCGAACGTATGGCTCAAGTGGTTAAGGAACTGCAAGCCGCCGGAATTCCGGTTAGTTTATTCATTGATGCAGATATCGCTCAAATTGAGGCTTCTAGTTTAGCAGGAGCCAAATTTATCGAACTGCACACCGGGCGCTATGCCGAGGCGAAAGGAGAAGCCGCACAACAAAAAGAACTTGAAGTGCTAGAAGATGGGTGCAAACGGGCGATCGCGGCTGGGCTGAGAGTGAATGCAGGACACGGGTTGACCTATTGGAACGCCTACCCGATAGCCTGCCTGCCAGGGATGGAAGAATTGAATATTGGGCACACGATTATCAGTCGAGCGGCGCTGGTTGGCATGGAACTCGCCGTGCGTGATATGAAGCGTGTTATTCACGGTAATTCATAAAAGTTATGATTTTTTTTGCTGTAGGGTTTGAATTCAGCGATCGAATCCATCAGGCTCCTCGGTAAGATCAAATCCTACAATTCAAACTCACAACAAAACTCACAATTTATTAGGTCAAAACGGTTCATCATGCAAACTTATTACTTCACACTGGCGAGTCAAAAATTTCTTGAGGGAGAAGCCCTTGACGAAGTGCTAAAAGAGCGCACCCGATATTATCGAGAGCAAGAAAAAGCAATAGACTTTTGGCTCGTTCATCAACCTGCCTTTTTGGAAGCTCCAGAGATGGCGGATCTTAAAAGTCAGTGTCCTCAGCCTGCTAGCGCCATAATTTCCACCAACCCGCAGTTTATAAACTGGCTAAAACTGCGACTAGAATTTGTTATTACTGGAGAGTTTCAAGCTCCCTCAGATACGATCCCGCAAGCGATCGCTTCTTTAGCCTCTGCACCCTAGGAGAATTTGTTGATTTTCTATATCCAGCAGGCTGGTAACAGAAGTATCGCCCCGTCTTTAACCTCTCATCGCTCAAGGTTATGCACCTTATGATTTCCGCGCACTATCGATGTGGTTTTGCTTTGTTAAGCGGCTCTATTTTGTTGACAGCAGGGACGAAAGTTTACGCTCAAGCTTTGCCTCCTGCCGAAATTCCTGCCCCTCAAACGGCTAGTTATGCAATCTGCCAGCCACCGGCACCGAGTGAGTATCTATTGCTGGTGGTGACTCGTACCCCTGAGAGCCAAACTCAAGTACAACAGCTTTTGCCGCCCAATACCTCTGTGAATACTTGTAACTACTTAGACGACACGGTAACTCGTGTAGGTGGGTTTAGAACTGTTGAACGAGCCAATGCTTGGGCAAAGTATATGACAGAGACGACTGGTTTAGCAGCTTTTGTGGCTCGCCCTGCGGAAAGTCCTCAAACCTCATCGACGACTGCACCGACTGCACCGACTGCGATCGCGCCCCAAAAGCCAGCCCCCGCACCTTCCACGGCACCCAAACCAAATGGCTTATCCCAACCGAATGATGCTAGCTATAGTCCTAAACCCCTAGGGGCGGGCTATGCCGTGTTGGTTGACTACCAAAATCAACCTGAAATGGCAGTCAAAGTCCGGCAAATCCTTGGAAAAGATGTGGGACTGGCTGCTTATGGACAACGTCCCTATCTATTGGCGGTTTACACGGCTGATTCCAATGCGGCAAATGCGGCGCTGCAACAGTTGAGCGATCGCGGCTTTTGGGCAACTCTTGTCGATAGTCGTCGCGTCATTTTACTGCGCCGCAATGTTTCACTTCCCTCTACGGCTGCCACGAGTCGATAATATTTCAAGGCGCGATCGCCATGGGGAACGTTTCTACCAATCGTGGCTCTGCACGGGTTTAAGAAATTTTTTGGTGCTTAACCGCGAGTCTGTAGCGCTGGTTCTTCTTTCACGCAAAGTCGTTCGATCGCCTGATCTGCGGTAATTAGGCGCTTAAGAACCACTTGTCCAATATTTTTACCCTCGGATTCCAGTTGAATGTGTTCACCCGGCTTAACCTCTAACATCAACACCGCCTCTTCAACCCGATAAAGACACAGTTTTGCGTCATTCTCCCAAATAAAAAGCTCCAGTTGCTCAATATAGGGTTTTCGTCGCCAAGCGCTTTCGCTCCATAGTCCGCTGAGTTCCCAAACTCGACCGATTAACCAACCCTCTGATAAAAAAAAGTATTTCACAACCTTTAAAAGTCCTGAAACTCGTGGTTTTACAGCAGTACAAGGAGAAGTTAAGACAACAACTGTCCGTTATTCCTTACCTCTCAAGGATTTTTGTGTCTAACCTATTCATCCGTTGCTATACCTCGCCATCAGTTTAGCTGATACTTTTTGCATCTGGTTCCTTTAAAGCGCAAGATTGGCAAAATGATCCCCGTTAACGCATCAGTTTTCTAAGACGGTCAAGTCCATGTGAGATGATGGAAAATATGCTTTTTGTTCAGTAACAAATTACTCAGAAGATTATGGCTCGAATTCAATTCGCTAAGGGTATGGACGAAGATGTGATTCCCGACGTTCGTTTGACTCGTTCTCGCGATGGCAGCAACGGGACGGCAACGTTTTACTTTGAGAATCCTAAGGCTCTCAGCCCTCAAAATACTGAAGCCGTGACAGGGATGTATCTGATCGATGAAGAAGGTGAACTCACGACCAGAGAAGTAAAAGCTAAGTTTATTAATGGTCAACCAGCAGCGATTGAAGCGCTTTACGTGATTAAATCGGAGGAAGAATGGGATCGCTTTCTGCGATTTATGGATCGGTTTGCTGAGCAAAATGGGCTGGGCTTGACCCAATCTGAATCTGAGTCTAAATCTGAATAACGAGGAGAGGCGATCGCAGAGGCAAGCAACGCTTTTGCCATTGCCTTATCATTACCGTTTCTGTGCGATTTTATGAGCTTTACTCCTCATCCTGATACCGCTCTAATTTCGCTCAATTGTGCGGTTATGACTGTGAGCGATACCCGCACCCCGGTCACCGATCGCAGTGGTCAATTGCTCCAACAGTTATTTATAGAATCCGCTCATCAGGTGACGGCTTATACCATTATTCAAGACGAACCTACCCAAATCGAGCAACAATTACACTGGTTGGCAAACCGATCTGATGTGGATGTGATCATTCTGAATGGAGGCACTGGAATTGCTCCACGAGACACCACCTATGATGTGGTTGAGCGTTTGCTGGAAAAAAGCCTGCCCGGATTTGGAGAGATATTTCGCTGGCTCAGCTATGCAGAAATTGGTTCACGGGCGATCGCTTCACGGGCAATCGCAGGTGTTTTTCTAGAAACATTAATCTTCTCGTTACCAGGTTCAAGCAATGCTGTTTTGTTGGCAATGCAAAAGCTGATTTTGCCAGAAATCCGACATTTGGTTCGCCAACTGAGAACGGGAGATTCCTAAAACTACTAGCTGAAGCACCATCAAAAGCCAAGCCTGTTGCATAGGCTTGGCTTTTGATTATTGACGATTAAATCTAGTGAGTGAGCGCAACTATTGCGGTTTTTGAACACTGGCTTGCTTCCCAGTCGTGGGTCGATTGGGTTGTGCCAAAAGAATTTTCTCTAGAACCGAAACTGCACGTGAATATTGAGGATCTTGTAGGGTTGCCAACAACTTTGGATTAGAAGACAACGTTTGTTTATCGATTTCTGTCAGGTCAATTTTGACATCGGGGGCAATTCCTTTCTGGCTAATATCGGTGCCTTTAGGAGTGTAGTAATGGGCAATGGTCACGGCTAACCCTGACCCATCCGCTAAGTTATGCACCGATTGCACCAACGCCTTACCAAAGGTTTGGCTACCCACCACTGTTGCCCGACCGTTATCTTTCAACGCACCCGTCAAGATTTCGCTAGAGCTTGCAGAATTTCCATCGACTAACACCACTAAGGGCAAATTGGTTAATGCGGTTTGATTTGCAGAAATTTCTTCATTTTTACCCCGGCGATCGACCGTGCGAACGATCGCGCCATCCCCCATCCACATCCGGCTAATCTCAATACTAGACTGCAATAATCCGCCTGGATTGCCGCGCAAATCTAGCACAAATCCATCTGCCTTTTGACCCTGTAAGTTCTTAATCGCCCGCCGCATCTGATCGGCTGCATGGGAACTAAATTCGTTCAAACGAATATACCCAATTTTGCTTTTACCCTCTTGCTTCAGAGAATATCGCACCGTTGCCAACTCAATCCGGGCACGAGTGATAGACACTACAAAAGGCTGTCCTTGATCCCGACGAATTTCTAGGCTAACTTTTGTGCCAACATCACCCCGAATTAAGTTGGAAGCATTTTCTACTGTCATACCCTGCGTTTGCTTGCCGTTGATCGATACAATGCGATCTCCCGACTGAATGCCCGCTTTAAGTGCAGGAGAATTTTCAATCGGTTCTACAACGGTCAATGCCTTTGTCTTCTCACCCACTTCTAAGCGAATACCAATCCCAGAAAGCTCTCCAGACGTTTGATTAGTGAGTGCCTCATACTGCTTTGGATTCATAAAGCGAGTATAGGGATCATCCAATTTTTCTAACTCTTTGCGAAGCGCTGTATAAGCCTGCTCACGAGAGCTATAGCTTTTATCTAAAAGGCGTTGTCGAACCTGTTGCCAATCAACTCGATTGAACGTGTCGTCTACGTATTCCCGATTAACAATTTGCCATGCTTCGTCCAGAACGGCTTTAGGACTATCCTGCAAAGCTGCTTTTACACGACCCAGACCGGGACCAAACAAGGATACTGCGGCAGTAGCCACAACTGCTCCTCCGCAAAGCGCCAACTTTGAGAGTGAAACGTGCTTCAAGGTTCGGTTCATTAGAGATAACTCAGAGAGCTAATGGATTAATTTTCTAGGGTACAGGTAGGTTACATGAGTCTATAAAAAGCAAGCAGCCTTAAAACACATGCAAACTACTACAGGTGCAAACTGACTTTAACCGGAAAATTTGACGGAACTGATGCACCGCCTGGATTCTATGACAACAATAGCGAAATCAAGGACTTGCAATTGATCCAAAAGATGACAGTTCTTCAATTGTCTTACCCGATTAAGCCCAGCTAACAGGTTAGGTGAAGCTTAAAAACTAAATTATAGTCTTTGCGTTAATTTAACTGAAATCGTCTGATTCGACTAGGTTTAAACCGTAAATTTTACTAAAGCTTTCATAATCCCTTGCTATTTTTGCATCGCGATCGCCCGGCGATTCCCAAACGCAACTCAGCAAAATTCGCGATCGCCTGAAAAATCTTGCCAATCACTAACCCTCACCACGCTACAACGTTGCCCTTATTCCCTTGCATCTCTCAGGGCAAACCCATCAAAATCTAACCTCGCTTTCAGGTCTGACGTTGCTTATCACCCGCCGCAGAAGGACTTAAATACTCAACAAGAATTTCTCGACGGTCAGGGGCATAGGCGTTATTAGCTTGTGCTGCTAGTTTCCGCTAATTTCAACTAAGGCTTCACCAGATTGTAAAAGCTCTAATGCTTTTGGTAAAGTAGCACTCAAAATTTCTTGCAACTGAGCATTTGAGGTGTTACCGCAAGTCAGCCAGATTATTTGCGGCGGTGCGCCAAAACGCTCCACTAAATCAACAAAATCACTGTCTTTAGTCATGAAAATAATGCCTTGAGCCTTTGCTACCTCAAAAATCTTAGAATCTTCAGCGTCTCTCAAGCCAATATCTCGTAAAGCTAATGCTGTTACTCCAAAAGTGCTACTAATCCAAGTTGCAATCGCAGGCGACAAGTGCGCATCTACCCAAATTGTCATGCGACCAGCACTGGATGATTAAGCTTACGTGAGGCATATAGAAGTGCTGCTTTCAAATCATTCGCTTCTAAATCAGGCATTTCTTCTAAGATTTGCTCAGCACTCAGTCCAGCCGCAAATAAATCCAGTACATCCGAAACTCTAATTCTCATGCCACGAATGCAAGGGCGACCACCGCACTGTCTTGGATTGACTGTAATTCTTTTAAGCAAATCTGACATAGGGCTTCACTCCATCATAAATTCTGATCCTAATATTTTTTGTAGAGATACTACTTGTCCCAATATTCAATCGAAATTCATCAAATTTCCACTACATTTGCAACCAGTCTGCAATCTCTGAATGACTTTGAAAGAGCTTAGTTGTATCTTCCTCAAACTCAAAACCATTGGGATTAACTACTTTGTAGGTGTAGCAGAACTCTTTACAACCAGGGTAAGGTGCGCCATCGTCATATTCCCGTTCATATTTAATGGATACTCCATCATTAAAATGATGAACTTGCCGCGTTATCTCAATAGTGCTACCTGTAGGATCGTTTTTGGTTTTTGATTGAGAGTCACTGCTCACAATTTTATAAGGGCTGGCTGCGCCCTCAATCGCTTTAACGTATTCAATAAGACGCTTCATTGAATACTTGCTCACCGTTATGTTGCGGACATCTTTTTCTGTTATCCTACATAAACTTTTGGGGTGATGTCACGACGGGGAATTTAGTAAGCTAACTATTGTTAGAGAGAAAGTTTCCGCATAACATCCCTGATCTAGTCTGTAGACAGAATCTTTCCGGACAATATGTCATTTGGGAGGATAGTTTGGGTGGCTCAGAGATCGCCCTACTCTGCTCATTACTTCAACTCTTCCCCACGGGCACCAGCGCAGATTCTCGTCGAGGAATGTTCACTGTCAAAAAATCTGCTGCCATTTCTGTGTTTGGAAAGATCGATCGCGCTTCCAGCAGCAGATCCTTCGGTTCAATCGAATTGCCTGGAGCGTAACGGGGGCTGAGGTGGGTGATAATCAACTGCTGCACTTGGGCTGCTAAGGCAACTTGTGCCGCCATTGTTGAAGTGGAATGTAACCGCTGATAGGCAAGCTCTGCATCTTGATGGGCAAAGGTTGCTTCATGAATTAGCACATCTGCATCTTGCGCCAACGCGATCGCAGAGTCACAAAAAACCGTATCCGTGCAATACACCAGCTTGCGTCCAATCAGAGTTGGTCCACAAAAATCTGCCCCATTCACTTGCTTGCCATCGGGCAGCGTAACCTGTTCTCCCCGCTTCAGTTTGCCGTAAAGCGGACCCGATGGAATACCCAACGCAGCGGCTTTTTCCACATCAAAATGCCCCGTCCGATCTTTTTCGGTCACTCGATAGCCAAAAGCAGGCACCCGATGCTTCAGCAATTCGCAACTGACCGTATACTCTGCGTCTTCATAAATCACGCCTGGACTGACGGTATGCACCTTCACCGGGTAAGAGAAATGAGTTTGAGAATAGCGGCGGCAAGCCTTAAGGTATTCCTCTAAATCTGGTGGTCCGTAGATATCAACATGTTCCATATTTCCCGCTAGCCCGCAGCTTGCCAACAAACCCATCAACCCAAAAATGTGATCACCATGCATGTGGGTGACAAAAATACGGGTCAGTTGACTAACTTTGAGATCACTACGCAACACTTGATGCTGGGTGCCTTCGCCACAGTCAAACAGCCATAGTTCTGCCCGTTGCGGTAATCGCAGTGCCACGCTTGACACGTTACGGCTGCGTGTCGGCACTCCAGAACTGGTTCCAAGAAAAGTAATCTGCACTGAGCCTCGTTCCTTATTCAATGCCGACTTAACTTATAGTGACATTTTTGCAATGGTTGGGAGCAAATTAGGTCAATTTGCGTCTGATTCGTTGAGTCGGATAGGGATACAGCGAACATTCCGTACAGCTTCAAGAAATTTCACAAAGCTGGTTGGAACGCTAAATAAGGTGAACTCAACTGACCCAATCTGATATGTCACCACACATCTAGCGAATTAGTCTAGCTCTAAGTATGGCTGAATGCCAAATCTTCCGGTGAATCAAGAGGCTCCTGTGTAAAGAAATTGAGTTACATTAAGCAACGTTGCTGTGAAGGTTGGGTGAAGCAGCCTGAGTTCAACAAAGCAAATAAAGCAAATTTTTGAGTGACGGTTGGTTGTGAGTATGCAGCCTATTGTTTGAGTTTTAGGGTGTAACAAGCCTGCAAGCAGCCAATTTATGGGATATGAGGAGAATGAAAGAGATGCAGCTAAAGGGGTTTTCCCAAACTTTTCTATCTTACAAAGCCTCACTGATTCAATTTGGTAAACAGACCTGGTGGTTCTCTGCGCTCTGCTGTGTGGCGATCGCGACTCCTGTTCAAGCGAGCGTCGAAATGCGAGTTGGCATTGAAGAATCGGTATCCCAGGTAACGGTGGGCAGTTCTACACGAGCCTTGGTGCGAGATAGCGCAGGGCGGGATCTGGGCGAAATTGCGGCAATGAATGCTTTTGTTGCCCAACCTGCCAATGGCAAAGTGAAAGTCGATCGCTGGCAATCGACCCAAATTTGGATTGAGCCGACGGCAGGGGGCTATGTGTTCATTGGCGATCGCTGGTATCGCGGCAGAACCCGTGTGGTTCCTACTGCCAAAGGGCTAACCGCAGTGAACTATGTGGATTTAGAACAATATCTTTACAGTGTTTTGGGCGGCGAAATGTATCCCTCTTGGCCAATTGAAGCCTTAAAAGCCCAGGCAGTCGTTGCCCGTTCCTATGCGTTATATCAGCGGCAAAGTACCGCAAATAACTTGTACGATGTCGGCGATACAACTCGATCGCAGGTGTATAAAGGCATTTTAGATGAAGCGGCTTCTACGCAAACAGCAGTGAATGCTACAGCAGGACAAGTGCTAATTCACCAGGGGAAAATCATTGAGGCAGTGTTTCACTCGGCTTCAGGTGGACATACCGAAAACGTCGAAAACGTCTGGATGCGTCCTTTACCTTATCTCAAAGCGGTTCCAGATTTTGACCAGGGTTCCCCAGAATTTGAATGGGTTAAAACCTTTTCCCGTAGTGAATTGAGTGCCCGAATTACGGGAGTCGGGAATATTATTTCGATGGAGCCGGAGAAAACTACGCCTCATGGACGAGTTAGAACGATGCGAATTGTAGGGGATGCTGGGACTCGCACGATGACGGGAGACGCTTTACGCAATGCTTTAAATTTGAAAAGCACTAAATTTAAAGTGCAACCCGCGTATGATGAGGCATCTGGAAAAGGCAAACAACAGGCGATCTCGACCTTTAAAGTGAAAGGTGGGGGATATGGTCATGGGCTGGGGATGAGTCAATGGGGCGCTCACAATTTGGCACAGAAAGGAATTGGCTATCAGCAAATCGTTCTGCACTACTACAAAAATACAATCCTTGCCAAAATCGATCCTAAGTAAAGCGCTTCAAAAAAGCTGCGTAGTTTTAACTTCTAGGGGTGCTGTAGCAAAATTAGGTAAATTGTTTTAGCAGCGAGAGTGTGAGGTGGACGAGCAAGAAGTTCAGTTAGAGGCGATCGTTCAGCAAATTGGAGAAGCCGTTTTAGCAACTGTGGAAACGGTTGACCGATTATCGGAGCGGGTAGATTCTTTGGCAAATCAAGTGCAGCAGCAGGGCTACCAGATTTTTGCCCTGAGTGATACGGTGCAAACTTTGGCTGAAGCGCAGGAAGAGTCTCTAAAGCGCTTAGATCGGCTAACGGATAATTTAGAACGATTGGTGAATGCGTTTGAACAACCAGACGAAGGGTCAACTTAAAGCATCTACCATTGCTTGAACGATCGCCAATAGGGACGACCGTACCAAAAGATGCCGACCAACAATCCACCAATCTGAAGTTGCTCGACGTTAAACAAACCATTACCGAGCGGCGACCAGCCTTTGATTAAAAACGCGACTACCATGCATAGGACTAATCCCCAAAGGCTGCCTGCGCGAATACTGGCGCGATCGATGTGTTCTAATATCATCACGGATAGAACTCCTAGCCCGAAGGCGATCGCGCATTCTGTCAGCAACCCTAATGGGGGATTAAACAAGAGTTGTAAGGCGGCGTTGACTTGGGGAAATTGCAGCCCAAAGGCGATACTAAACTCCAACAGTGTCACAAACAACACTATAAGAATGGTGGCTTGAGCCAGCGATCGCCAGGGTAAGCGCTTGAACTGCTCGATTGGATCTCCCATTTATTTCAACCTTTACCCAAAGTGGGTCATACCGTTTTGAGTTTTGAGTTTTGAGTTTTGAATTGTAGAAGCTTTACTCAGTCACGGTCTCAATCTAAAATCTGTCGCATTCTTTATTTAATTGGTGTCAATTTTATGCATCACAGGAAGCCTATTTACGCTTAAATGCTTCCTGTGATGCTCTTTACGTGTGATGCTCCGTATGAAATTGAAACTAGCTCTGTGCTGGAACTGTTTCCGCAACTTGGGCTGACTCTACAGGAATTTCGCTTTTCTGCGCCGAAATCGGTTCTTCTTGTTGCAGTGCAGCAAATAAGCGATTAAGCGCATTGACATAGGCTTGGGCGGAGGCAACCACAATATCAGTGTTGGCGGAGTGCCCAGAGAAAATGCGATCGCCATTCCGGAGGCGAATTGTGACTTCCCCGATCGCGTCAATTCCCGCAGTCACGGACTGCACCGAAAACTCAATCAGTTCATTCGGCACCGTCACCACACGATTGATTGCTTTATAGATTGCATCAACAGGTCCCGTTCCGATCGCGGCATCGGTCAACTCTTGACCATCAGGCATTCTCAGAGTCACGGTTGCCGTGGGGGAAGCATGATCGCCGCAGGATACTTGAACTCGCTCTAGCCGGAATAAATCTGGCGCTTGCTGAGTTTCATCATGGACGATCGCCTCTAGATCCCAATCGGTGATTTCCTTTTTCTTGTCCGCCAATTCTTTAAAGCGCACAAAGGCTTTGTTGAGATCTTGATCCGTCAAATCAAAGCCCAATTCTTTCAGCCGAGTCCGAAAGGCATTGCGACCCGACAACTTGCCCAACACAATTTGATTATCGGTTAAGCCAATCGACTGAGCATCCATAATTTCGTAGGTCAGCTTGTTTTTCAACACGCCATCTTGATGAATGCCAGATTCGTGGGCAAACGCATTGGCACCGACGATCGCCTTATTCGGCTGCACCAACATTCCGGTTAGCGTGGAAACCAATCGAGAGGTTTTGTAAAGTTGGCGCGTGTCGATTTTCGTCAGGGGTGCTTCAGAATCGGCAGGGCGACCTAAAAACGGGTTAAAGTACTGCCGCCGGACGTGCAGCGCCATGACCAATTCTTCCAGTGCGGCATTTCCAGCCCGTTCGCCAATGCCGTTGATCGTGCATTCCAGTTGGCGGGCACCGTTTTTCACTGCTTCCAAAAAGTTAGCCACTGCCAAGCCCAAATCGTTGTGTCCGTGGACGGAAATAATCGCTTGGTCGATGTTTGGGACATTCTCCTTAATGCCGCGAATCAGTGCGCCAAATTCTGTGGGAGTGGTGTAGCCGACGGTATCGGGAATATTGATGGTAGTGGCACCGGCAGCGATCGCCTGCTCCAATACTTCATAGAGAAAATCGGGATCGCTACGAATCGCATCTTCCGGGGAAAACTCGACATCGTTGACGAAGGATTTTGCATAGGCAACCATATCAGCGGCGATCGCCTTCACTTCAGCGCGGGTTTTCCGCAGTTTATATTCCAAATGAATATCAGAGGTAGCAATGAAGGTATGAATCCGGTGATGAGCCGCTGGCTTTACCGCTTCGGCGGCTGCTTTAATATCCGGTCGATTGGCACGAGCTAACCCGCAAATAATTGGACCATCAGCAGTGCCAACGGTGTGAGAAATTTTCTGAACCGCTTCAAAGTCGCCAGGGCTGGAGTAGGGAAACCCGGCTTCAATCACATCCACACCCAGCCTTGCCAGTTGCCGTGCGATCGCCAGCTTTTCGTCCACGTTAAGCGTTGCACCGGGAGATTGTTCGCCATCCCGTAGTGTGGTGTCAAAGATGATAATCCGGTCAGACTGAGACGGAGTGTTCATAAGTTAAACAAGAATCCTATACAAAACAATTGTTCTGATTACTAGCCTACCGCTTGTTTTAAACAGGTTGGCAATAATTCAACGATTTTTATCACATTTTCAATACATTAGAACTCTGTCTAAGTATTTTGGATGATCTACTCTAAATAGTTTGCTTAGACTGCCTGTGTCTCCAGGATCAACTTTTTAAGTTAGATGAAATAATTTTTTTAGTAATCAGTTTTTTCGATTTCTTTGCGAATATCGTTTAAATCGATGTAGTGATCAGTGGCGTTCCGAAGTTCACGAGCAATCATTCCTTCAGTAGAAACTACGATGATGTGTGTGCTTTTACCCCGAAGTAATTCGATCGCCCGCTCAAAATCGCCATCGCCGCTAAATAAAATCACGCGATCGTATTGATCAACGGTATTAAACATATCCACGACAATTTCAATATCCAGGTTTGCTTTTTGTGAGTAGCGCCCCGAATTATCATCGTAATATTCTTTCAAAATCTTGGTTCTCACAGTGTAACCCAAGCTGATTAGGGCATCGCGAAATCCCCGTTGATCCTGTAAATCTTTCAGCCCTGTATACCAAAACGCATTCACTAAAACGGTATCAGCTTCACGAGTAAAGTGTTCTAAAACGCGCTTTGGATCAAAGAACCACCCATTTTTTTGCTGAGCATAAAACATATTGTTGCCGTCTACAAAAATAGAAAGACGGTTCATCGAATACTGCATAAAGAATCAAAACCTAAAAGTTAAATATTTTAATAGCTAATTGTAACAAGTTACTTTAGAGTAACCAGAATTGCACATTAGCCACTTGTAGAGCGATTCATACCTATAAAAGCTAGAAAGTGTGTGCTTTGTAACTAAACTAAGCTTGCGAGAATGCTGGACTCCAAGCTCTAAGGAGCCAGCATTGTTGAATAATCTTTAATGGCAAGTCATTCACTAAATAATGCTTATTTCAGGGGATTTGATGTGTAATTATTTCCTCAACGAATTCAAATTAGTTCGATTTGTAAAAATAGACTGATCGCTTTCAATTGGGTCAATTAGCAACGTAGGAAGTTTCTAATGATTACTAAAGATTCTACTGAGTAAATTTAGAGAAGTGTATCGCGATCGCAAAAAATAAAATTTTTACTGATGAAATAGCAATGTGAAATAGCAGTGGATCAGCATCCTTCAATTCTGATAGCCCTTTTGCTACTTTAAAGAATTTCGGACAAGAGCTAGCGAGTTGTCTGTGAATCGGCTCTAATAGTATAGGCTTCGTGGCAGGGGTGAAGGATCAAAACAGCCGCTAGAAATAATAGAGTACTTTCAAAATGCTTCTATCAAGTAGGAAAAGAATGCAAGATGAGAGGAGTGATTCAGGGAATCGGTTAATTTAGAATTGCGATCGCTCTACTACTGCCACTTTACTTGTGACAGGTTCACCTCCTTACAGTTTAAGCATGGCAGCCCCTTGTGTGAGTTTTAATTATGCCGCCCGAATCATCACATCCTCAAGCAGAAACGCTGGTTGCTGATTCAACAAAATTTAAGCATCATTGGCGAAATTTTGTTCGCAGTCATTTTGCTGCGTGGCAGCAGATTAACATTTTGAAGGTTTCTACCGTGGGTCATGGACTGCTCACTATCTGCGCCGTTACCGCCGGTTTATCAGTTGTAACTGGCTCAACCCTTTCCCACCTATTAGAGCGGCAGGTGCAATCCTGGTTTTTCAATATTCGTGGCGCTGTTGTCCCGCCTAGTGAAGTCATCATCGTGAAAATCGATGAATATTCTAATTCGCAGGCGAGTAACTATACAGCCGATCCTAAAAAGTATGCTTATTTAGAACCACTGACTACTTCTCCTTGGAAACGAACCGCCTATGCCCAAGCGATCGATCGCCTAATGAGCGCTGGCGCAAAATCTGTTGCAGTGGATCTGATTTTTGACCTGCCTAGCAGTCATGGCACCCAAGATGATCTGCGGCTTCAAAAAACCTTGCAGCGCTATGCGGGGCGCGTCACTTTGCCCATTCAGTATGCTGAAGACAACTTGCCGACGGGCATAGTGCAGCGGGTCATACTCCCTCAAGACCTATTTCAGACGCAGCCTAGCTCAATTGGATCGATTAATTATCCGGTTGAAGCAAATGAGGCAATCCATACGTTTGCTAGTGAATATCCTCGACGAGTGGAGAGCAACTTAGCCCGTGCAGGAAATTTTCAAGATGCCAAAATTTTTGCGCGCATGGCAAACCAGTATCCAACGTTTGCCGAAGCAGCGCTAGATGCAGCTAAGCTCACCTATCAGGCACCCAAGGGCGAAAATATCTTTTTTTATGGTTCTCCAGAAACCTTTACTCAGATTTCCTTTTGGGAATTGCTAGACCCAGAAACTTGGGAGAATCACCGCCGCCAAAAAACGTTTGAGGGGAAGATTGTTTTAATTGGTCCAACAGCCGCATCCTACCAAGATTTTCACTTTACGCCCTTCGGCAAAATGTCTGGGGTAGAAGTGAATGCTAATGCGATCGCCACCCTGCTAGAAAATCGATCCATCTCCACCGCAATTCCCAGTTTGCCCGCCCAAGGGGTCTTTGTAGCAGTATTGGTGTTAGTCGCGGGCTATATGCAAAATCGTGGTCGTAAGATTAGCCCCCTAAGCCGTTTTGCGATCGCGATCGCTTTGGCTTTAGGCTGGGTCAGCATCAGCTATAGCCTGTTTGTCGCGGGACGATTGATTTTACCGACTGCGATTCCAGTTGGGGCGATCGTCCTTAGTGGAGTCTCCTACCTGGTTGTAGGCATTAGGAACGAGAGACTGCAACAACAGCAGGCTGATCAGCAACGGCAGCTTGTTGAGCAGCAACGTCGTCAAGCCCTTCAGCAATACAGTGAATCTCCAGAGGTACAGAATTTTATCCGCGCCAGTGGAGACAGCGATTTGCAAACGGTCATTGATGGGCAAAACCAAGGAATTATTGGCAGAAAGCTAGATGGACGATATGAAGTCTTAGCAGAGCTTGGCTCTGGTGGATTTGGTAAAACCTATAAAGCACGCGATACGTATCAACCGAGTAACCCGCTTTGTGTCGTTAAACAATTGCGCCCCGTCAATACAAAGCCTAGGGCTTTAAAGTTGGCAACAAATTTATTTGCACGCGAGGCTAAAACTCTGGAATTTTTAGGAGAACACGACCAAATTCCGAGGCTCTTAGCCTATCGAGAAGATGAACTTTACCTTGTGCAGGATTATATTGAGGGTCAATCTCTTCAACGGGAACTGATTTTAGGCAAACTACCTGTGCGATTGCCCGAACGCAAAGTGGTTGATATTCTACAAGACCTATTGCAAGTTCTAGAATTTGTTCATGAAGAGGGAGTGATTCATCGAGACATCAAACCTGCCAACATCATTCGACGACAATCAGATGGCAAACTAGTTTTGATCGACTTTGGTGCCGTTAAGGAAATTGAGCGACAACTGGAGCAGGTAGGCGATGCTCAGCTCGTGTATCAAGCAACGGTTGCGATCGGGACTGATGGATTTATGGCACCTGAACAAGCCCATGGACACCCTCGTTTTAACAGTGATGTTTATTCGGTTGGCATTATTGGTATCTTGGCGCTCACTGGCATATCTGCCCAAGATTTGAATCAGACGCGAGACTCTCAAACTTCCGAACTTTGTTGGAAGGAAAATGTCCATGTTAGTCATGCCCTTGCCGAAATCTTAGATAAGATGGTGCGGTTTAACTTTTCAGCCCGTTATCAATCGGCAACTGAGGCTCTAGCTGACTTAGAACCGCTTGCTAGTTTAACCAAGAAATTATGGGAACAGACCAATGCTACGGAGCCTCCCACACCAGAAAATTCACAACTAACTTTAGAAGAAACGAAGGCTTGGCCCCAAACTTTTAGCGCTGATCTTCCTCAGTCTGATGTTGATCTCACTGGTGAATAAATGAATCAACCGATGAGTTACAAAAATCTTTGAGGTATCTGTTAATACTGATGGTCACTTGCTTTAATCATGTAGAGTATCCTGGTCATCCATCCACAAGGCTTCTGTTTGCGAGAGTTCTATTGGTTCTTCTGCGATCGCCCCATTAGGATCACGACGAGTAATAAACGGCAGATAGGCTCCCTTCAAGCCTCGCTTAATGCGCTCCGGGGTGCCTTCAAAAATCACAAATAGGGGATAGGTGCTATCTGCTCCTTCGCTCAAAATATGGCGGTAGCGAAAGGGCATATTCCACTCATAGCCATAACTTAAATGAACTTGGGTCTGTCGCCAACGTCCCAGCAGATCGGAAAAATCTTCGTCTGGACGATGGATAAACACAAAAATTTCGACCCCTGTCTTGATCTTCCACTCTGGATCGCACATCAGAATGGCAACATCACATGGTAAGCCCAGGGTTTTGCCAGATTGCTTGCTACTAGTTCCGCTGAAAGATGCTGCGGAAGCTTGAAGGCGCACGATCGGCAAGGGAATGGTGATTAGGCTTTCGTCGAGGCGGCGCATACTGGGAATCATTTCCAGGTATGGGCGATATTGCCTTAAAAGGGCGATCGCTGCCGTGGCATCGCTATATTCTGCCAAAGCTTCTTCATAGAACACTTTTTGAGTCACCATAATCTCAGTTGCGATTAGCCCAATTTCTCAAACACAGCGAACATCGGTAGATACATCGCTAGCAAAATCGACCCAACCATTCCGCCCAGTAACACAATCATGATGGGTTCCATAATGCTGGTTAGGGCTTTCACCGCTTGCTCCACTTCATCTTCATAAAAGTCGGCGACTTTAGAAAGCATCTTATCCAGTTCTCCTGTTTCTTCCCCAATGCTAATCATCTGAATTGCCATTAGGGGGAAAACCTGTTCTTTCTGCAAGGCGATGCTAATCATGCCACCAGTTTGAATCTCGCGACGGGCTTCGTCGATCGCATTTGCAATAATTTGGTTTCCTGAAGTGTCGCGCACAATTTCCAGACAGGTGAGAATGGGAACTCCAGAGCGAGTTAGCGCTCCAAAAGTGCGGCAAAAACGGGCAGTGGCACTTTTTTGGATCAGGTCTCCAAATAAAGGCATTTTCAACATCATGCGATCAACGGTTTCTCGACCAACCCGCGTTTTGTAATATTGCTTAAAAGCAAACACCAGACCCGCCACTACTGCGATCGTCATTGCAACATTGAAAATATTCTGCACAAAATCGCTGATACCCATCATTGCTTGGGTAAAGGCTGGCAACTCAACGCCAATGTCCTTAAAAATCGTGGCGAAAATTGGCAGTAAGAAACGCACCATGCCGAAAAAGATCAAAATTGCCAACGATCCCACCGTCACAGGATAGGACATTGCCGCTTTAATTTGATTCTGCAAACGGGCTACATCTTCTAAAAGTTTTGCTAAACGGTTCAGAACCTCATCCAGAACCCCGCCCACTTCTCCTGCCTGAATCATGGCGACGTACAGATCATCAAAACACTCAGGATATTTACGCATGGAATCTGATAGACTTACCCCTTGCTGCACATCCGCACTCACCCCCAACAGCGCTCTTTTTAACTTCGGATTTTCGCATTGCTCCGATAAAACTCCCAAACCTCTCACCATTGCTACGCCTGCATTGACTAACGCGGCAAACTGCCGAGAAAACACGGCCTTATCTTTAACCGTCACCTTTGCCATAGAGTCACTCAGACTCTTGAGGCTAAAGTTAAACGACAGTTTTTCCTGCTGCTTGAGTTCTTTGACTAGCAACCCTCTTTCCCTAAAAGAAGCACGGGCTTCTCGAAGAGACTCAGCGACAATTCTTTCGGTTCGGCTGCCGCTACCGTCTTGAACACGAGCAACAAAAGTCGGCATAGCTAAGTACCTGTGAGGTTTGATGGGATGGGTGGATTACAGTGCTATTATGCCGCTTTTGCATGAGATAGCTTGATAAATCCTCATTTTAAGCGGCGTAATTTGTCTAACGTCGTGCGGCACCCGCTTGGGCAGGAGCCGGAGAGTTGCCGATAAGTCGTTGCAATTCATCGGGGCGAGATGTTTTAGACATTGCGGCTTCAAAGGTAATAATATTTTGTTTGTATTGGTTTGCTAGCACCGTTTCCAATGTTTGCATCCCTAATTTACCGCCCGTTTGAATGGCGGAGTAAATTTGGGCAGTTTTTCCTTCTCGAATCAGGTTAGAGATGGCTGGAGTAATAATCATGATCTCCTGTGCCATCTGCCGACCATATTCGTTGGGTTTGGGGCTTTTCTTAGGAACTAAGGTTTGACTGAAAACAGCTACCAAAGAGTTAGAAAGCTGCACTCTTATTTGAGTTTGTTTATCAGCCGGAAATACATCAATGATCCGGTCAATGGTTTGGGAGGCAGAACTGGTGTGGAGGGTGCCAAAAACAAGGTGACCTGTTTCTGCGGCGGTGATGGCGAGAGAAATCGTTTCTAAGTCGCGCATTTCACCCACAAGAATGATGTCTGGATCTTCCCGCAGGGCTGCTTTGAGTGCATTTGCAAAACTTTTGGTATCTTCTCCCAGTTGACGTTGGTGAATCAAACTTTTGATTGGTTCATAAACAAATTCGATCGGGTCTTCAATGGTGAGGATGTGTTCGGCGCGGGTGCGATTGATCAGATCAATCATGGCTGCAAGGGTGGTAGTTTTGCCAGATCCGGTAGGACCGGTCACCAAAATCAGTCCTCTTGGTTTTTCTGCCATTTCTCGCACTACATCAGGCAGTCCTAATTTGTCGAAGTTGGGAATTTTGGAACTGAGCGCTCGAAGGCAAGCGGCATAGGTGCCTCGGTCTTTGTAAACGTTGACTCGAAAGCGGGCGAGTCCTCGTACACCATAGGAGCAATCTAGTTCCCAGTTTTGTTCAAGGTTTTTCCGCTGGGTATTGTTTAACATACTGAAAATAAGGCGTTGGCATTCTTCAGCGGTGAGAGCTTGATCGCCGATGGGCTGGAGGTGACCACTAATTCGGAAGTAGGGGGGCAATCCAGCGGTGAGGTGCAGGTCAGAGCCGCCCATTTCGACTAGCTGTTCCATCAAGTCTTCAATCATTAATTCCATCAGGCTACTCCTTTTCGCGGATGATGTTCTATTGACTGTCTATGAGGTTGTGAGGGTTGTGTGCGATCGCGCAGTTTGAACCGCTTAACATTTTGTCTTCCGATCTGATTGGTCAGGTATTGCAAGTTTCTAGAATACCCACAATCCGGATCAAGTTTTCATCGCTACTCTTGGAAGCGAGGAGTGAGACAATAGGGACAATCTAGCCATTCTTGCTTAAGTTCCGCGCTACAGGTGCGGCAACTCAAAGAACTCTTACGTTTGGTTTTGAGTTCTGATTCCAATCCAGAATCCGTGAAAGTCACCCGTTCGATTTCTTCTAGTGTGGTTTCTCCTTGCCGCACCAAGTTTAAGCTATAGGCGAGTAAGGTTGTCATGCCTTCCTCCACCGCTACTTCTTTTAAGGTGCTAGTGGGTGCGCCTTGGTTAATCAGTGTTTGAACTCGCTCGGTAACCCGCATTACTTCATAAACACCGCACCGTCCTTTATAACCAACCCCATGACATTTCTGGCAAAGTTGCCCTTTCGTGCTTGCCTCTTGTATTTCTTGAGGCTGTAGGGTATTTGCTTTATAAAGCGTCAGTTCACTGTCCCCAGAACTCCTTAAGCCAAACCGAGACAGTTCGTCTTGGCTGGGAATATAGGGAATCCGGCACTCGCTACAAACTCTCTGCACCAACCGTTGAGCAACGACTCCCAGCAGTGCGCCAGAAACCATGAATGGTTCAACGCCCATTTCATCAAGTCGAGCGATCGCGCCAGCCGCATCATTGGTATGCAGAGTCGTTAAAACCAAGTGCCCCGTTAAAGCTGCTTCAATCGCCGCCTTTGCAGTTTCGCGATCGCGCGTCTCACCCACCAGAATTACATCAGGATCTTGTCGCAAAAACGCCCGGAGAATCATCGCAAAATCCATGCCCTTCTCACGAATCACCTGCACCTGGGTTAACCCCGCCAAAGTATATTCAATCCAGGGCGGTTTTATTGTGAGGGTAGGAAAGTGAGGATGGACTGAAATCCTATATCAGTATCAGTCCATGACCCTCAT
>NZ_JBFPDP010000041.1:0-48459 GCF_040830845.1 Sivoneniella epilithica UHCC 1019 | reverse complement strand
AACGAGCAGGATTAACAACGCGAGCATGGAATTGGCATGATATTGCCACCTATCCCACATTAGTCTAATGCACTACCGAACCATGGTTGCATCCACTTGCGTTACACGGACATTCGCAATCTCCTCCGTCGGATTGTCCGCCCTGAATCCTTGAGACTTAGGCAACGCCAGCACCGCATTGGGAATGTCTGCAATCAGACTCGTACCTTCCTGACGAAACTTTGTCGCATCCACCTGTAACGGTCTGCCCTCTGCGGTTTCCAGATTGATCTCCAGCCCTGTGTCAGTGCGATTGAGTTTGATATTGGTGATCTGTGCTGTTGCGGCTTCCACCTGCGCCAGCCATTCTTTAACACTGGTTACCGGACGCTGAAGGTCGCGCACGCGGGGGATTTGACTCCCTGCCCAACCAGGTTGAGCCATCAACATTAATGCTCCCTGAGTCATGCCTCCAGCTAGCGCGATTAGCGCAAGGCGCAACTCCAAAGGAACCGTCAAACCTAGCCCGTTGAAAACCTTCCGCTTCATGCTTGCTCCTCGCCCACAAAAGTGCTCTCTTGACTGAACTTAATCAGAAGTATTCTCAAGAACAATAAGTGGGAAGCCAGCCACTTCGCTAGCCATTTTGATGCTGAAACGGACTTTTTAGCGCCCGAGACGGACTTTTTTGGGGAGATGAGAAATTA
This sequence comes from Sivoneniella epilithica UHCC 1019, assembly GCF_040830845.1. Lineage (NCBI taxonomy): Bacteria > Bacillati > Cyanobacteriota > Cyanophyceae > Leptolyngbyales > Leptolyngbyaceae > Sivoneniella > Sivoneniella epilithica. The sequence continues at coordinate 47,773 of NZ_JBFPDP010000041.1, read as the reverse complement.
CGGTCGCCAGTCTACTGGCTCCTCAAACATTTCGGTCTCAGAGAAAGGACAGGATTGAGGTAGTTGTTTGGGGTCGAGGGGTGTTTCCCGATCCACTAGGTTGAGCCCCTTTTCGTAACCAACCTCAATGGCTTCGAGCAGATAGGGCTTCAAGCTGGGGTTCTCCTTGAGGTGGCGGCGAATCTCCTGCCGCTGCTCCTGAATGGTTGCCCGCCAACTCTTAGATCGCGCCTCTGGTTGATAGTGCCACTTGAGCAGATGCCCCAGCAGCACTCCCAATCGATTTCGCAGTTCTTGTCGCTCCTGCCTCCCCAACGATTCCATCTCCTCCACTAGGTTTTCGATATCAAGTTCTCCTAAGCGACCCGATCGCAGTAGCTCAACCTGGCGCTGCGTCCAAGCGTAAAAGTCTTGGTCATAGAGAGTAGTCGTTTGCATGGGCAACACTGCGCTAGGTTCACTTTATTCTATCCAAAACCTACTAAAAAGTAAGCCTGAATGCCGCTCTCAGATGACGGCAACCGAATCAGATCTCCTTTCGCGATTGCAGTTGATAAGTCTTCGGATTTACCCCAAACTTTTTCCGAAAGGCTGAGGCAAATCGACTGCGATCGCCATAGCCAACCATTTTTGCCACCTGTTCAATAGAAATCTCTGAATCCATTAGCAATTGCTGTGCCCGTTCCAAGCGACAGTCACGCAAGTAACCAAACGCCGTCGTATTAAACACCTGATGGAACCCTTGTTTGAGTTTGCGATCGTTCAATCCCACTTGCCGTGCTAAATCAAGCAGCGACGGTGGATTATCTAAATTCTGAATCAGAATCTCCCTAGCCTGGTGAATACAGTCAACATCGCGCGATCGCAACGCACCATAGGAACAAGCTGCCACTGGCTGTTCTATCACTTGCATCAACTGCAATGCCATCAATTCCAACACTTTGCCTTCTAGATACAGCCGTTTAAACCCTCCTTGATACGGACATTGCAAAATTTGCTGTAATGTAACTTGCATTGATGGTGTGATAGTTCCAGCCAATTTAGTTAAATCATGCACTCCCTTCATGATCGGTTTCAATGCTGGAGGTAATTGTTCTAATTGACCGATGATTAGGTCTTCAAATAGATCAGGAGCAATTGAAATATCAACACTTACTAATCGCTCTCCTGTTGGAAATTCCAGATTTTCTTCAGGTGCGATACAGCTTCCGGTCAATACTGTATGCCCTGGATCAACATAGGCTCCACAATCGCAGTAGTAGTTTCCAGCAAGATGAAAGGATGCACCTACAGACCACTGACAAACAGGACTTTTCAGGATCAAATCTTGCTGAGTCACCCGATCATCCGTTGACAGTTCCATGCCGGGACGAAGTTGAATGCTCTGGCGATATCCTTTTGCAAGCTGTGGCGGGTACTCGCAAATGGTTTCAAACTCGTTCGATCGGTAGGAAATTTCACCATTTTGGATCGCTTCCTCAAACAAAGCCTCGTAGTCTTGGTTAGAGAGGATGATAGTCATGGCTAACTGTGTCAGAGTCGTATAAAAACTTCTAGAGTATAGAACTTATTAAAATAGTTTCTCAATAGTTTAGACCTTGTTAAATTCCACAACAGTCATGAAATTTGACCACAATCGGTAAAAAAGAGAAAACAAGGTACACTCTGAAATTGGGAGTTTGAGGGAAGTAAGGCGTTATGGTGTCTGTCGTTGACTCACTGGCTCAATCAGCCATTATCGAACGTCCAGCCGTGGTAGAAACTTATGAGTTACGCAAAGCTTATCGCACTGGGTTTTGGCTCAATCAAAAAGTTGAGTCGCTCAAAAGCTGCACGCTGAGAGTGTTTCAAGGTGAAACGTTTGGCTTGCTAGGACCCAATGGCGCAGGCAAAACGACGTTGTTGAAAACGCTGCTAGGAATTGTGCGTCCTTCTAGTGGAAAAGCTTTGCTGCTGGGCAACCCGATTGGCGATCGCGCTACTAGGCAGCGAGTCGGCTATCTATCCGAAAATGCTTACTTTTATGACTATCTAACTGGTTGGGAAATACTGCAATTTACCGCAGGCTTGTTTGGTATTCCCGCCTCGATTCAACGCCAGCGCATTCCCGAACTGCTGGACTTGGTAGGATTGGCGCAATCGTCGGCAAAACGTAAACAGTTACGTCAATATTCAAAAGGAATGCTGCAACGAATTGGCATGGCGCAAGCACTGATCAATGAACCAGAGTTGGTGTTTTTGGATGAACCCATGTCTGGACTTGATCCAATGGGACGCTTCCAAATTCGCGAGATTATCCTATCGTTGAAGTCCCAAGGAAAAACCATCTTTTTTAATAGTCATATTCTGTCGGATGTGGAGCTAATTTGCGATCGCGTCGCCATTCTTGCCCAAGGAAACCTGATTTGCATGGGGTCTTTAGACGAACTTTTGGGCACTTCTGAGGCTTATCACGCCAAAGTCAAAGGGGGCAACCCAGATGTGCTAAAAAATCGCCTTGCGAACCTAGAGTTTAAAGATGGCTGTTGGCAAGGGCAAGTGCTTGGCAATCCTCAAGATTTTCTCGCCAGTCTAACGCTGATGGGCGCTCAGTTATTGGATATGCATCTCGCTCGTCCTTCCCTGGAAGAGTTTTTTGTCCACCAACTCCATGAGCAAGGAATTCGATACAGTAGCTAGCTGCTATTCAAACCCTCCGCGCTGTTGCTTCAGATAATTTACGACCTGTTTCTTTTGCTGTGGATTCAGCACACTCATAATGTCACCCGCAGATTTTTTAGCAATTTCCGCGATTTTCTTTTTTTGATCAGGGTTCAACCCCAAAGCAGCCATGGTTTCTGAAGTATTCTTGCCAGACTTACGAGCCGCTTCAAATTTGGCTTTTTGGTCGCTAGTCAACACTCGATTCATCTCAGTTGTACGATTTTTCCGAAAGGTCGAAATTTTCTGTTTTTGAGCAGACGTTAGCTTCAACTGCTCTATCAAAGACGCGGCTCCGGCGGCTTGCTTCGGGCTTGAGGCTGGTGCTTCTTGGGCGTTGGCGTAGCCTCTCCAGTGAAGAATCGCAGAATCTACTCGTGTCGCTTGGATTGCCACAGGAATTCCTAACAGCGCTATTCCAGCAATGAGTGATGCGTGTTGGGCAATGGAAATCGTCATGGAATCAAGCTCCTTGGGTTCGGTTTAGTCATGCCCCTATCTTTGTAACTCAAAACACAATCCATGTGCCAGATGAACACACCGGATAAGCTATAGATAGGTCTTAACATTTAGACAAAGTAGCCACTGTTTTGACCCAGTTACTACCGACCTATGGTTATCTCTAAAAGATTGACGATCAAAAAATTGTCAATAAAAAAACTGGGGCGCTAGGATTCGAACCTAGGAATGGCGAGACCAAAACCCGCTGCCTTACCACTTGGCGACGCCCCAACATGCATACTTAAACAGCGCACATTGGTTACTATAACAGGTTGCGGCGAAGGATTGTCAACATTTGCCAATCAAATTTTAGAGAAAATAGTGTGTACTAATTTTACTGGGTGCCAATAGGCAACGATTTCAATCACTGCCCCTTGCCTGAAGGTGTATTCTTAAGCAAATTGCTAGTTCTGCAATCAAAGCTACTGGGTGACTAACCCGTAGTTTTGTAGAATGCACTGAAAACACGTTGGACTTGAACCTGTGACTTTTTACGACTATGAACCAGGGGATTTTTACGACGAGCTATTTGAAGCCAAGGGAAAACCTCGCCCCGACGCGGTGCCGCTGATTGAGCGGATTCACACGCTGGGCATGGAGGAAGTGATTCGTCGGCAACAAGCGGCTCAAGTGGCTTTATTTAAGCTAGGCGTGACGTTTAATGTTTATAGTGATGGTCGTGGCACTGAGCGCATTATGCCGTTTGACCTGATCCCTCGGATTTTGTCTGCCGATGAGTGGCTGATCCTGGAAAAAGGCTTAAAGCAGCGGATCACTGCGCTCAACCTATTTTTGGCAGATGTCTATGGCGATCAAAAGATTTTGAAGGATGGGATTGTTCCCTCTGAGATTGTTTTCTCAGCGAGTGGTTTTTTGAAGCCGTGTATCGGCTTGCATCCGCCTAAAGGCATTTGGTGCCACATTACCGGAACCGATTTGGTGCGCGATCGCTCTGGTCAGTGGTATGTGCTGGAAGATAATCTGCGCTGTCCTTCGGGGGTCTCTTATGTCCTAGAAAATCGACGGGTGATGAAAAATACCTTTCCTGTCGTGTTCGACACGATGAATATTCAGCCTGTTGAGGAGTATGCTAGCTATCTCCTCGAAACCCTGCTCAATCTTGCGCCTGAGCATTTACCCGATCCGACGGTTGTGGTGCTGACTCCCGGAATTTATAACTCTGCTTACTTTGAACATTCCTTTTTGGCGCAGCAAATGGGGGTAGAACTGGTGGAAGGGCGCGATTTGGTGATTGCCGACGGCTATTTGCAAATGCGAACTACCAAAGGATTGCAGCGTGTTGATGTGATCTATCGGCGAATTGATGATGATTTCATCGATCCCAAGGCGTTTCGGGCAGATTCATTATTGGGCGTACCCGGTTTGATGGAGGTGTATCGCTCTGGCAAGGTGGCGATCGCGAATGCACTTGGAACTGGCGTTGCCGATGATAAAGTAATTTACTCCTACGTTCCCGCCATGATCCAGTATTACTTAGGCGAAGAGCCAATTTTGGCAAATGTTCCGACCTACTTATGTTGGGAACCGAGCCAGCAAAGCCATGTCTTAGAAAATTTGGACAAACTGGTAGTCAAAGCCGCAAATGAATCGGGTGGATATGGCATGTTGATCGGTCCGCACTCGACGCTAGAGCAGCAAGAAGATTTTGCTCAGCGAATCAAGGCATCCCCACGCAACTATATCGCCCAGCCGACCCTATGTTTATCACGAGTGCCGACCCTATTAGATGGCGAGTTTGAGGGATGTCATGTGGATCTACGCCCCTACATCTTATATGGCAAAGACGTTTATGTGAATCCCGGTGGATTAACCCGCGTTGCCCTGCGGCGAGGATCGTTAGTGGTTAACTCATCGCAAGGCGGCGGCAGTAAAGATACTTGGGTTGTCTATAAATAGGGAAAGTAAGGGAATCGTATGCTCAGTCGTGTTGCAAATTCGATTTATTGGCTGACTCGCTCTGTTGAGCGGGCGGAGAATGTAGCTCGTTTTATTGAAGTCAATCTTAACTTGTTGCTGGATGCGCCATCCGGCGGCACTCAATGGGAGCCGATTGTGTTGACTACAGGCGATTTGCCCTTGTTTCAAAAGCGCTATGGCGAAGCAACTGGGGCAAAGGTCACCCAGTTTTTGGCATTTGATGAAGATTATGCCAATTCCATTTTGTCGTGCTTGAAATCAGCGCGTGAGAATGCGCGATCGGTGCGGGAAGTGATTTCTTCGGAAATGTGGCAGCAGGTCAACTCGTTTTATCTGATGGTGATTGAAGCGGCTCAATCGCACACGTTAATGAATGATATTTCAGCCGTTCTCAGCTTTTTTGAGGAAGTCAAGCTGCAAAGTCATCTGTTTGCAGGCGTGATGGATGCCACCATGACCCACAATGAGGGCTGGCATTTTGGTCAAATTGGACGGTTGATTGAGCGTGCTGATAAGACTGCCCGAATTTTGGACGTGAAATATTACATTTTGCTGCCCTCCGTCAAAGATGTGGGTAGCACCTTAGATGAACTGCAATGGATCGCCTTGCTAAAATCTGCTAGCGCCTATGAAATGTATCGAAAACAAGGACAACATCGGATTTCGCCCAAAGGGGTCGCCGAATTTTTGATCTTAGATCGAGAGTTTCCGCGATCGGTGCGATGGTGTGTTTTAGAAGCTGAGCGATCGCTGCATCATATCACCGGCACCCCCATTGGCAGCGGACGCATCTCTGTTGAGCGATCGCTAGGACGACTGCGTGCCGACTTAGACTACATCACCATTGATGAAATCGTCAGCGTTGGGCTACACGAATATTTAGAGAGCCTTCAAAGCCGCATGAACGACGTAGGCGACAAGATTTTTGAAACCTTCTTTGCCCTAGAGCCAGCCGCGTAGCAGAAGCCCTCACCCTAGCCCTCACCCCAAGGAGAGGGGACACGAGTTCTAGCTTCCTTCTCCCTAGAGAGAAGGGTTGGGGATGAGGGCAAGCAACGCCAAAACACGCTTTTCCTTCTGCCCTTTCCCCTTAAACTTGTGCGTTATCAAATCGAACACACCACCGACTATATTTATCAGCAGGCAGTGAGCTTGCAGCCCCATGTCGTGCGGTTGCGTCCCCGCAGTGATGGCTGTCAAACCTTGCATTCTTTTACGATTACCGTCACTCCCCAACCCAAACAGCAGACCCAAATCATCGATTTAGATGGCAATTCACTGATCAAACTGTGGTTTGATTCCACGCCAACCGAATCGCTGGTGATTCAAACTGGTGCCGATGTGGAAACATTTCGCCTCAATCCGTTTGATTACTTTTTGGAGGCTTGGGCAGTTAGCCTGCCGGCAGATTATCCAGCATCGCTATTGGTGCAGTTGCAGCCTTATCTGCTGGGGCAACAGCCCGGATACACCAGTTCAATTGATCCGATCGCTGCCCAGTTTGCCCAAGATCTCTGGGTTCAAACTAATGGAGAGCCGCTCAATTTCCTGTCTCAGTTAAATCAGCAGGTTTATCAAGGGTGTCAATATCAGATTCGGGAAACGGGCGATCCCCTGCCTGCCGGAACTACCTGGAAGCAGCGATCGGGGACATGCCGAGATTTTGCGGTGCTGTTTGTGGAGGTGTGTAGAGCGATCGGGCTAGCGGCACGGTTCGTTAGTGGCTATCAGGAGGGTGACCCAGACAATCCAGAGCGGCATCTCCATGCGTGGGCAGAAGTATATCTACCGGGCGGCGGCTGGCGGGGATATGATCCCACCCAGGGGTTAGCGGTGAGCGATCGCCATATTGCCTTGGTTGCCAGTGCCTCATCTCGATATACTGCGCCCGTGGCTGGCTCATTTACTCCCGGTGGAGTTCAATCCTCCATGAGCTATACGTTGGTGATTAAACCCTCCAATTAAACCGTCATCATTCGGCTGAACGCTCACGCCGCAGCCCTAGATCTCTCCTCGTGTTGGAGAGTTGGGAACCTCAAGATATTGATCCCAATCGACATCAGGCATCCGATTGAAGGCTTCATTTAGGGAGACTTCCCATAAACGGCGCATCTGGGAGAGATAGGGTGCTTCTAACTCTAGTCTCAGTTCATAGCGAATTTTGAAGGAATCTTTTTCATACATCACTAGGTTGATGGGCGGTCCGACTGAAATATTAGATTTCATGGTGGAGTCGATCGAAAGTAGCGCACATTTGGCAGCGGCTTCTAAGGTGGTTTCAAAGCTGAGGATGCGATCGAGAATGGGTTTGCCATATTTTGCTTCACCAATTTGCAGAAATGGCGTATCTTTAGAAGCCTGAATGCAGTTTCCTTGGCTATAGATGAGAAATAGCCCTGGTGCCTTGCCTTGAATTTGTCCGCCTAACAAAAAGCTACATTGGAAGTCGATGCGATCTTTTTCAAGCCATTGACGGTCTTGCTCGCGTATTTGTCGAACTTTGCCGCCGATGTAACGGGCAATTTCATAGAGGCTATCCAAAGTATGAAGATTGACTTCAGCTTGGGTGTCAATATCTCGGTGCAGCAGGTTGAGGACTGCCTGAGTCATGGATAGGTTTCCGGCGGTGCAAAGCACGATCACGCGATCGCCGAGTCGAGAAAAGTTAAATAGCTTTTGGTGGGTTGAAACGTAGTCTACTCCGGCATTGGTGCGAGAGTCTACCGCCATAATCAAACCCGTGTCAGTAATAATTCCAAGGCAATAGGTCATGCAGCCAGCAAAAAACAATTCTTTCTGATTCTAAATCGGTTGGCAGAAACTGAGAAAAAAACTGCTGAGAAAAATTGGGCTATCTAGCAGCCCTCGCTCATTGAAGTGTTTTCTTGACCAGCGAGGCGGCTTCTTCTGGTTTTCCAGCGTAGGGAAACACTAACACCCCTTTAATTTTGGGGTTGCTAACGAGTTCTTTTAAGCGATGTAGCTGCTTCTCTGAAATCGCTACTCCAGCATAATTTTTGGCATACTCTAACTCTTGGCGAAAATTAGCATCGTTATAGACTTGAATAAAAACGCGATCGATCTGCCAGTTTTGCCAATCAGCCGCAAAATAGCGCTTACCCCAATAGGGATTGTGGTGACACAGATCGAAGCTAACCGCTGGATTCGCTTGCTTAATCCCCGATCGCAGTTGCCTAACAAAACTAGTTAAACGAGCCGTGCGATCAATTTTTCCAGGAAGAGCAGCATGATATCCTAAATAGTCGTCCCACTGAACCGCATCAATGGTGGGATATTTCCGCACAAATTCGACTGAAATTTTTTTGAATAAATTAGCAACTTCTGGGATCTCAACGTCCAAAACATAATGATCAATCCCAGCGTAAGTTTTATCTACTCCAGGCACGATCCATCGTTTAGAGATTGCCAAGTCAAAAATTGGGCTGTTCTTATCGATTTTTATCCCTTTCTCAAAATAGGCATGAACCTGCATTCCTTGCTGATGCGCTTCATCAATCAACCAATCTAACCATTGATCTTGAAACTGATTTGGGCAACTTTTATATCCAAACGTTTGCTGCATAACCTGGCTGTTATACATCGTGCAGCCATTACCCCACACCCCATGAATGATGGTATTCATGCCTTGTTTGCGATAATAACGAACGCGATCGCGGATCATTTGTTCGCTAGCGTTATTTGTGACTTGATACCGACTTAGATAAATCCCTCTGATTGCCTTTTTCTCCCAGCGGGATTGAGATAACGATTTTACAGGAGATTTGGGTAAGGGTACTGGCGATTTGGGTTGTGATATTCCCGTTGGCAGGCTTTGCTGTGAAGGAGACTGAATGACAGCTACGCGCTGACTTGGCGTAGGAATCACAATCGGAGCGGTGGCAATTGAAGCGGTGGGTTGTTGAGCCGGCGGAGTTTGACGATTCGGCAGAAGCTTACTGATAGCATCAGGTAAAAACTTTTTAATGCCTAAATCATTGAGATGGGTTAAGCTCCAATACCCAACGCCTAACACAATGATGAGAAATGAAATTGGAATGCTCGAACATCCACATCCAGAGTTTTCTTTTTTAGGCGGCATGGCAGCATGAATGACTGTTCATTGATTATGGCGGTCTTTATCTTTTTACCTGTATTAGCTCCAAGCGAACCACAAGGAATACACTGTAATTCAGCATCCTATCAACTACCCTAATACTTCACTGGGCGATCACTCCGTTCCGGGCTAGTTTAATAGTCGTTAAAAACCCTCCGCGATCGCCGCTATGAGGCAAAAGGGAGGGTTTAACTGATGCATTTAGCTACTAATGTAGTTAGCTGCTAAAACTAATGCTGTGATGCAGGGTCAGCAATATAACGGAAGTTCGGCTCCGAGTTCCACGGACCACGCTCATCTTTGCCACCGTTAGAAGACAAATTATAGTAAATGTCCACTGTTTCATCAGGCTGAACGTTCCCAAAAAACGGATCATCCAACTTGCCCAAGGAATTAAGCGCTTCCATAAACATCTTTGTGTGAGAAATCTCGCGAGTCAACAAATGCACTAATGCTTCTTTGGTTCCTTCATCAGGAGCTAACTTGATTAATGCCTCATAGGTTTGGCGTGCGCCAGCTTCAGCGGCAATATTAGCCCTCAAGTCACGAACAACATCGCCCCCTTCATTGAGGTAGTTAGCAGTCCAAGCATTGCCTTGACTATCGAGAAAATGAGGTCCCATACCCCGAACAGCAAAGAGAGTACTTTTATAAGCATCTGTTTGATCAACGTTTTTGGTGTGACCTTCAATCATTTTGCCCACCATTTCTAAGTGACCAAATTCTTCGATCGCAATATCTTGAAGCATGTCCTTAATACCAGCATTTTCAACATGAAAAGACTGTACCCAATATTGCAGGGCGGCTGAAAGCTCCCCAGTTGCGCCGCCAAATTGCTCCAGCAATAGTTGAGCAAAACGGGGGTGCGCCTCTTTGATATTCACTGTATGAATGACATCTTTCTTGTGAAAAAACATGTGCCTCTCCTAGAATAATTGGCTATGCCAAGTTGAATCAAATTTTGTGCAAGTCAATATGTTGAGTCTTGCGAAACGCATCAATCTTTGGACTGTAGGTTAGGTTACATAGAATACAAAATTAAGCATTTCTAACGCTTCTAAGCCTGGATGATTTACCTTTCTTAGAAGTAAACAAGTAAACAGCTTGATGCTGTTGCCCTTAAAGTGATAGAAATACATTCCTGTACCTACGTCCTATTAGTCTTACTGATGGTCGCTTCTTCCGAAAAATCCGATTGGAAGCAAAGCAGTCCATTGATAGTACATTTGTGGATTCTCCCTTACCTGTCCCTCAAGAGAGAGTTCTTAGATCGATCTTCTACTTAAAAAGATGAGGTGCAACTGGTTACACTGGCTAGAATCCCCTACCAGTGAGATGCCTCTTGGAATGAATGATGTCTAATGGGTATAAAAATGCAGTGTGAAATCCATAGTGCTACCCGCTTGATCAATCCTTGTATATTGAAAAGTATGTTGAGAAGCGTAACAAAATCACTAATAGATTCGCGCATTAACGAGGAAAGCGTAAAATCGAGAAAAATTAATGCTTAAAGAACTAGCTGTGGTAACTTCTCCAACTTCCTATTTGCAGACATTAGACAAAGATGAGGCGATCGCGTTTGTGGCTTCTCTTCAAAAAGTGAAAGAGCATCTAACCCACGAACTTCAATGGATCACTGCACAAGCAGAGCAAAAAACTACTCAACTTCAAGGGATTGAGGCAATTCTGATTGAGGCAGTCACTCTTGGGTTGATTTCCAAATTGCCAATCGATGAGGTATCGGCTGATGGCGCAGCCTCCAATGCTAGCCCGACTAGCCTATCAATTGAGGTGCCATTGTCTAGCTCCAACGGTAGTGCTACGCCTACTGATAGTAACCTAATAGATCCAGAGAATGAGTTGATAGCGGCATCTACTTCAAAGAGCGATCGCCGTAAAGGAGCCAGTCCAAAATCAAAATCGGCGGCTCAAAGTTCTACTGCCCAAAAGCCACGAACATTGAAAGCAAAATCAACCAGCACGGCGAAAAAATCCACTAATAAAGCAAATCAGTCGGCAAAATCTCCCGACTTGAAGCATTTTGTGAGAGTAGAGTTTCAAGAGCAATCGTTTACAGATGCAGTGTCTCAAATCTTAGAGACATCGGGTGAGCCGATCGGATTAAGCGATGTGATTGCTAAGCTATACGGTGATCTTTCTAATCAAGATTATCAACGAGCAAAAATTTCATTGACCAATGTTCTCTCAACGGGCAAAAACAAGGGAAAGTGGAAGAGTATTGGTCGGGGAATGTATGCTAGCAATGCGGTAGCCGCTTCTCTCTGATTTGCCAGAGTAAGGCTAGGTGCGGTTTACATCGCGATCGCTCCCAAGCACCTATGAGCTTAGCAACTAAAAATCTGACATCAAGATCGTACCAGTGTTTGTAGCCGAAACACTGGTGCCGATTTACTACGTTTCTAATTAATTGGGCGATCGACTGAATCGTGGTCGATGCTGGCTTGTACCGTTCTAAATCTAGTCTCGGCGAATAACTTGCTTTAGGTGTTAGATAATTTCAATCTGCATCATTTCAAGTTGCATAATTTCAATAGATACTTTAGATAAGTTAGGAGGTTTTTACATTTCCATTACCCGCTAGAGAATGAAGAGAACGAAGATGAATTATCAGATTTTGAGCAGCCTATGGATAGCAACCGTCAGTGTTGGCATTTTACCCGCGTTAGCCCAGGCAACTCCAACCGCAAATGGTTTTGAGAACCCGTCTGGTATGACAGTTCGCCGTAGTCTGCAACTGATAGCGCAGGGTAGACAGCCGATTTACCTCCAAGTACCGCAGGCGCAAATTCAAGAGTTGCGATCGCTGGGAATGCGGGTTGCAATGCCAATTAATGTCCCCTCTGGAATGAAGCTTACTGCCATCACTGGGCGCTCTGATCCTCGGTTTGGGCGGAGCTATTTGTTGGTTTATCGAGGGAGTTCTAAGTGTTTTGCGGTAGAAGGAACCAGTGGTGGAATCGGCGGTATTCCTGCGGGCACGGCGGGTAGCTTTAAGGTACAAAATCCTGCCATGGGCAAGGGCGCGATCGAAGTCAATAAGCCGGGTGGACCTGCGCCGCTGCTAATTGGGCAGTGGATGAGCCGCGGTCCGTTCTATCGAGTTGTGGGTGCAAACTATACGGCGGATGGACTGGGATCTGATTTAGCAAATTGTCAGGATTTGCCCGTAAAAGAAGTGGTGGCAGTGTCCGAGTCTCTACGTTTTCTAGATCTAGAGCCTGCAACCCTAGCAAAATTGCCCCCTAATACTGTTCAGGCGCTTGATGCAAACTCACCGAGTTCGGGAGGCAAGGGCTATCCTAGCAATCAAGAATTAACCCAATTTAAACGCAATTTGAAGTCGGGTGCCTATGGTAAAGGAACATCATTGGCGGCGATCGATCTCACTCAGCGGCAAGCATTTCAGGCAACGATAGCCAAATCAAACCCAACGATCGCGAAATTTATTGGGGCTTGGTCAACAGGCGAGCGGGTCTATTACGTCTACCCATCCAAAGTAAAAAGCCGAGTTTGTGTAGTGACGGACTCTGGAAACAACGGCAGACTAGAGTTTTCCAACGGTACTGCAATTAGTCGCGAATTAAGCTATCAAAGTAACGCCATGTACTGGGTTGATCAAACTGATGTGCTTGCGTCTAGAGATGCAGGTGGGACACTCTACCCAATTTTTCCAGCATCTAGTGCGCCTAGTCTCAACGATCTGGCTAGCTTTGATTATGGATTTCGCAATGCAGAATGCTCAACGCAACTTCCTGGCATGATGGGGGCTGGGCAATAGTGCTAGAAGGGTTGGGGTAGAGTTTCGAGCTTCGAGCTTCGAGCTTCGAGCTTCGATCTCTGAATCAGTAGTTCGGATGTCCGAGAGAACCTACCGCCGCTAGTACCGCCAAGAGTTTTGCTTCATCAGCTTGAATGCCAAGTGGATTGAGGCAGCAATAGCGAGTGATGCTAGGTGCATTGGGGCGATGGACTGCTCGTTTTTCCCAAAAGCGGCAAAGCGACCTACGGGTTGGATTGGCTTTACAACGGGAGGCAGAGCCGGACTGAGAAGGGCTTAGAAATTTCAGTGATAGCGGTGACTGATTCGGGCAGTTTTTGTGAAAATGCTGAAAACCCTTGCCATGCCATCAATTTTGACCCTCACCCTAAATCCCTCTCCTGTAGGATATGTTGAGTCTTGCGAAACGCATCAATCTAACGAAACGCACCAATCCGAAAAAATAATGCGTTTTGCTACACCAACACATCCTAAGAAGGTGCAAATTTCAGAGCTAAAAATTATCGAACAAACTTAGGCATCACCTCAGCCGCCGTGAATACGCCATGCAGTCCTCGGCGATGCAGTTCAACCCCTGCCTTGAGATAGCCAAAAGCGGGACCACAAACATTTGCTGCCATGCTGGTTTCATCCCCTAGGGTAAACGTATGAGTGGATAGTTTTCCTTCAAAGGTGCGCCCTGTCACGCGAACATTCGTGCTGAGTGGTTTTTTGGGATTGCGAGTATCGACAATGCCGCCCACCGTGACCCGATCGCGATCGCAAATTCCTGCCAACTCCAGCATCACATCATCCGCATGTTCCATATCTTCTAAAGTCAATAGCCCGTTTGTCTGGGCTAGAAGGGCTGCTACTTCAACATCGGTCATCGCTCTAGCGGCTTCCACGTCATATCCTGGCATGTGGGCAATATCTTCTCGAATCGTTGCGCGATAAGCTTCCCAGTTAGCAATACCTACGCCAAAAGTGATTTGAACAGCGTGAACCTCGCTGAAGCTTTGGGCTGCCAGTGCCGCCGCCGCAGTAAGCAAGCCCGGTGTGGCACCACAACCCGTCATATAAGTAATCCCACAGGCTTTTAAGTCATCTGATAATGACAACAATTGTTCCACCGCACTGGTTCGTTTCATCGCATCGACGAGTACTCCTTGCCAGCCTGCTTCCATAAATTGCTGGACAACGGATGTCATAAAGGTATTGGGCAAGTTGGGTAGTGCCAAAAAGTAGCCTTCAACATCACTAGCGCGGTGAATCAGTTCGTGAATGCTGTTGTCGCTCAAGCTGCCATGATCTAAGTAGCCAATAGAGTCGTGTGACAGACAGACAGCAATACTGGTGTCGGCATGTAAGCCATGGGGATTGTGAGCATAGCCCTTTTGATCGGCGATCGCGACCAGTTTCATTTCTGTTTTGAGAGCTAATACTCGACTAGCGGCTTGCCCCAAACCACCAAATCCTAGTATCCCCACCCGAATCGGTGCCCCTAGTGGATTATGTGAATTATTAGGTGATGCGAGTTCTTGTGTCATGTATTGCTGAGCCATTTTTTACTTGCTACCCAAAATAAACAGACTCTCATTATCCAACTGAATCTCGCCGATTATCCATCTCATGGCAGAGCAACCCCCTGACAGCAGCCTGTAGATTATTAACATGTCTTACAAAAAATTACTGAGAATTAAATTGATAGGGTGCTTGAGTTGAGATAATTTTTTGGATTTTGACTTGACTGCACTTTTAAGTTAAGAGAAACTGACAATAACTGAGTCATTACCTACAATATTCATAATTTTTGTTAAGTTTTACAATTCACTGGTTCAGGTTTATTTCCTAGCCTTAATTTAGTTAATAAGCATTTTATGCACTGAACAATTCTTGCTGTGGTGAGGGTTTGGCTAAATCTTAGGAACAGCAGTATATCCTTAGTGGACTAAAGCATGGAAACTCTAGAGTTTATTATTTATCCAGATGGTCGTGTGCAAGAAACAGTAACCGGGATTGTAGGTGCGTCTTGTGCTGAGGTGACTGCTGCGATCGAAGCTCAGCTAGGTCAGGTTTTAAGCCAAGAGATGACTTCTGAATATTTCGCTCAAAAAGTGGAACAGTCGGCTGTTACTCATACTCGTTCCACCGTTAGCGAATGGTAGTTTTTGCCAAGCTACAAATTTTTGAATTTTTTCCAGTTGTATCGTTTATAAAAATCGCCATGTCACACTTTAGTCAAATTAAAACCCAAATTCGGAATCTTCCTGCTTTAGAAAAAGCTTTAACTGACCTTGAAATTGATTGGCAACCTGGACCGCAAGCGGTGTCTGGTTATCGTGGGCAAACTCACACGGCGGATGTGGCGATCGCCCAAGCCAACGGCTACGATATCGGTTTTAGCTGGAATGGCAGTGAATATGAATTAGTCGCTGATTTGCAATTTTGGAACCAACCCATCCCGGTCGAACTGTTTCTCAGCAAAATCACTCAGCGTTATGCTTTCCAAACTGTGTTAAACGAAACCGCTCAACAAGGTTTCCAGGTATCTGACCAACAGCAAAACGGTGATGGCTCCATCCGGTTAGTTTTGCAACGCTGGAGTGCATAGCTTTTTACAATAAAACTTTTGAAAGCGAAGCATTTTGGATGAATCGTTCGTTTGGCGATCGCTCTAAACCAGTGCTTCGCTTTCACTTTGTCTTTAGTCGAATGGATAGAGAGTGTGGTCATATGGATGATTTAACCAGTAGTGTAGGCGCGTTCGACGAGTTAAATCGCTCAGGGCTAGAACCTGAACTCGGTGGCTCTTTAAGAAATGAGTCAGGATTGACTGGACTAGAACCTGAACTGGGTGGAGTCTTACGGCAAAAAGGGGTCTATGTCGATGAAATCACCTGTATTGGCTGTAAGCACTGTGCCCATGTTGCTCGAAACACCTTTTATATAGAGCCAGATTACGGGCGATCGCGGGTGATTAGTCAAGACAGCGACTCGGAAGCAGTGATTCAAGAAGCGATTGATACTTGCCCTGTAGACTGCATTCACTGGTTAGACTATACCGAATTGAAGCAGCGCGAGGAAGAACGAGTTTATCAAGTCATTCCAGTGGTAGGGTTTCCGATTGATCATGGCTCAGTCCGCCGTCAGACCAAGGCTAAGAAGAAAAAGATCGTAAGAGAGAGCAATCTTTAATTTTTGGCATTGCTGAATCTGGGGATGAAATTTGTAGGGGCAATCCCCTGTGGTTGCCCTCCACCTACGCCAGGGTAAACATAAGACCTCCACCTACAGTCAGAAATCATACTTGCATTCAGCAGCGCCTAATTTTTTAGGGTGTATACCTATTTTCGCCAATGGCACAAAGACAAAAGTGGATAGCAGCAATTCTCATTTTAGGAAAACGCTGTTCAAGTTTGCAAAATGTCGGGATGGTAAGAATATCTAAATGACCAGAGAGCCAGAACCGTTGAGAGCGCGGGGATTATTTGACACGATAGTAAGTTCTTTCCACCAAGTGCTGTCATTGCTACCGGACAAACGCATGGGCAAGAATGTCGGCTAACAGGGAGATGTAGAGCCGACGACGATCGCAGAAGACATTACCGAATCAGAATCAATGGCAAGTAATTACAAAGGCGATCGCACTACGAACGAGAACTGGCTGTCCCCTCTGCGCCTGCTTCAGATGGAGCAGTTGAGCCATCATCTGTTTCAATCATGCTAGAACCTTGCTTCTCAACGGGAGGAGCATTATAGTACTGCCATTTCCAATTCTGAATCTCAGGCATGTCTTCGCCGTATGTAGTGATGTATTGTTTGTGTTCCGTTAGCTTGTTACGAATGATCTGCTTGATATAGGCTCCACGGTTTCCCAGTCTACTAACGCGATCAATTACATCATTTGCCAGATGGAAGCGATCGAGATCATTGACAACCACCATGTCGAAAGGAGTCGTTGTTGTTCCTTCTTCTTTGTATCCGCGGACATGTAGATTCTGGTGATTCGTGCGACGGTAGGTGAGCCGATGAATTAGCCAGGGATAGCCATGAAACGCGAAAATGACGGGTTTATCGGTGGTGAAGATAGAATCAAAGTCGCGATCGGATAACCCATGAGGATGCTCAGTATTGGGCTGAAGCGTCATTAGGTCAACAATGTTGACAACCCGAATTTTTAACTCTGGCAAGTGGCAACGCAAAAAGTCAACCGCAGCCAGCGTTTCTAGGGTCGGGACATCCCCTGCACACGCCATGACCACATCTGGTTCACTGCCTTTGTCGTTGCTTGCCCACTCCCAAATTCCAACACCGGTCGTGCAGTGTTTAATTGCGGCATCCATATCTAACCACTGCAATTCGGGTTGTTTCCCAGCAATGATCACGTTGACGTACTGACGACTCCGCAGGCAATGATCGGTGACTGAGAGCAGTGTATTAGCGTCCGGTGGCAAGTAAACTCGGATCACTTTTGCTTTCTTGTTTGTCACCACGTCGATAAAGCCCGGGTCTTGATGACTAAAGCCATTGTGATCCTGTCGCCACACATGTGAGGTGAGTAAATAATTAAGAGAAGCGATCGCTCTGCGCCAGGGAATATCAATGCAACTTTCTAACCACTTGGCGTGCTGATTAAACATGGAATCCACAATATGGATAAATGCCTCATAGCAAGAGAAGAAGCCATGCCGTCCGGTCAGGAGATAGCCTTCCAACCACCCCTGACACATGTGTTCGCTCAACACTTCCATGACCCGACCATCGGGAGCGACATGATCATCGGTCGGTAAAATTTCAGCCGTAGAGGTGCGATCTGTGACTTCAAGAATGGCGTTGAGACGATTCGAGTTATTCTCATCCGGACTCATGACTCGAAAATTGCGGCTATCCAAATTTTGTTTCATCACGTCCCGGAGAAATTGACCTAAAATGCGCGTCGATTCTGCCATTTCAGCACCGGGATCTGCAACTTCAACCGCATAGTGACGAAAGTCCGGCAGTCTGAGATCTTTGAGCAATAAACCACCGTTGGCATGAGGATTTGCGCCCATCCGACGCTCACCCCTTGGAGCTAGCTCTCCTAATTCAGGCATTAACTTGCCATTTTGATCGAATAACTCTTCTGGCTTATAGCTTTTCATCCAGGTTCCCAGCAACTTCACATGCTCTGGATTGCTTGCCATTTCGGAAAAAGGCACCTGATGAGATCGCCAGTAATCTTCAGTTTTCTTGCCGTCTACCTCCTTCGGACCCGTCCAGCCTTTGGGCGATCGCAAAATAATCATGGGAAACCGGGAACGTTTTGTAAAACCATGTATCCGGGCTTCTCGTTGAATACTTTGAATGTCTGCGATCGCGGAATCTAACGTACTTGCCATCAACTGATGCATTGTTTCCGGGTCAGATCCCTCAACAAAATAAGGCTTATACCCATATCCAACAAACAAACTTTCAAGTTCCTCATGAGGCAACCGCGCCAACACGGTTGGATTGGCAATCTTATAGCCGTTCAAGTGTAAAATGGGTAAAACAGCCCCATCGTAAACAGGATTGAGAAACTTGTTCGAGTGCCAACTAGTTGCCAACGGTCCAGTCTCTGCTTCTCCATCCCCAATTACGCAAGCGACAATCAAATCAGGATTATCAAAAGCGGCTCCATAGGCATGAACCAGCGAGTATCCCAGTTCGCCTCCTTCATGAATTGAACCGGGCGTTTCGGGTGCTGCATGACTGGGAATGCCACCGGGAAAGGAAAACTGATTGAACAGTTGCTTCATCCCCAATGCATCTTGCGTCACGGCAGGATAAAGTTCGCTGTAAGTGCCTTCTAAGTAAGTGTTTGCCACCATTCCTGGACCACCATGTCCTGGACCTGCAATGTAGATCATATTCAGGTCTTGGGATGTAATGATGCGGTTGAGGTGAGCGTAGAGGAAATTTAATCCTGGCGTTGTGCCCCAGTGTCCTAATAACCTGGGTTTAATGTGTTCCAACCTGAGTGGTTCTTGCAGGAGTGGATTGTCGAGTAAATAAATCTGCCCAACCGAAAGATAGTTCGCAGCACACCAGTAGGCATGAATTTTGCGAAGCTCGTCTGCATTCAGAGGTTGCTGTTTGGCTGGAGTTGCTACTGTCATAATAGGTTTCAACTGAGGTTAACTTAAATGGACAATCTTGAACAAATCCACTTGATCTGACACTCAAATCAATAGAAATCTGTCTTCACTCTAACTTCCAGTAAGCACTGCTTTACACTCTAGTAAACAAAACAGTGAATCAACTTTCCTCAGCTAAAAGAAGGAGGAATGAATCCGTTAATTTTCAATCACGAGTGCGGATGAACATATTGACCTATGGGCTTGCGATTACTTGGGGATAATTAAGATGCCACCGCTGCGCTCTAACACGGCATATTTTATCTGCTCCATCCGTTCTAATTCCTGTGATTCTCGTG
Organism: Sivoneniella epilithica UHCC 1019; assembly: GCF_040830845.1. Classification (NCBI taxonomy): domain Bacteria; kingdom Bacillati; phylum Cyanobacteriota; class Cyanophyceae; order Leptolyngbyales; family Leptolyngbyaceae; genus Sivoneniella; species Sivoneniella epilithica. The sequence continues at coordinate 28,285 of NZ_JBFPDP010000041.1, read as the reverse complement.
CAGCCATTAAAATATCATCACCACCGACACGAGCCTTCTTCATTTGCTCACGCAGGGGGGGGCATCTGAGACAATCACAAGAGGAACACCATCTAGCATCTTTCCAACATATGGCGATCGCCGTTTCCACAACGAGAATAAAATATCAACTCCAACCAGAGTGATGATGACTGAAAATGAATTAGTTAGTGAATTATCATCACCCAGGAGAGCATTTTGAGTGGCTTCACTGACGATAATTAGCAAAATCAGATCAAATGTTGTGGTTTGCATCAGCGATCGCTGTCCCACAACCCGAAATAAAACCAGCAGAAATACATAAACAACAACAGCACGAACCACTGAACCCATCACTCTTTCTCCAAATTAAGGATAAATCCATTGCCCAAATTCCAGCGATGGTTCTGTATCAAGCCCTATCTCTCCGTTTACCCATCCCATTTGCTCTGGTTCAAGATCAATCGTTACTGAAATGGGTTGACTCGATTGCGAAGTGAGAAAGCGGTAAACATAGGAATCAGGTTGAGCGATCGTCTGTTCCGGTTGAGGCGAAATATGGATAATTTGAAATTGCTCTAAATAGTCGTGACTCATTTGAATTTGTACGATGCGATTACCAGTTTGAGCGGTTCCATCAGAGCTACTGGTTGGAATGGCACGAATTTGAAGACGAGTAGGGGCGTGGGTCGAATCAGGAGATCGTACTCTAGCTGGAGTGATAGAGTTGGTGTTGTGGTTGTAGTTGCACTCAGCCATCCAGGTACAAGCAACCCAAGTAGTCCCGCTAGTATAAACAGTGCAATTACAATCCAACTGATTCGTTGAACTTGCCACGATCGCCGTTGAAATGCAGGATCATGAGTAATTTGCAAATCACCAATATGCTTTAGGGCTTTCATTGTGGTTTATTTGCAGTCAACGCTCTAGCATAGGAGCGCAAATTCTAAAAACCATGACTCGAAAGAGAGACTTCATTAGGTCAATAAGTGATCGCACCCAGTAAACTCAACCAGATCAACAACAGAGGACTTCATCGCATAGATCTCTAATTGAGCTTCTGGCAGTGCTTCAAATAAAAGCCGCTCCCCTGGGAAAACAACGCGCTCAAAATACCAATCGGGAATGTTTGCTATTCGAGCGATCTTGATCTTGTGAGTAGCATTGATGTAGCAACAGAGAATTTGATTGGTACTATTGGTAGATAAGCTATCTAAAATCTGAGTCATTGTATAGGGCTTTTAGAGAGTTAGATCTAAGTCTTGTTTAAATAGAAGTCTTGTTTAAATAGAAGTCTTGTTTAAATAGAAGTCTTGTTTAAATAGAAATATTTTGCATACAAGATACTCTTGATGCCTTCTGCTAAAACCAAAAAACATCAAGAGTGAATTGTGAGAGTGTTAGTTTTTAACGTTGTTGTGATCTGTGATCGGCTCATCAGAACCAGGTTTGGGAGCTTCTGGTTTTGCGGCTGAAACCGTAGCATTAATGGTGACATTTTGCACACCACTGATTTCTTTGGTCAACGGCTCAATCTTTTGCAGTTGCGCTTCATTAACCACTGATCCAGTGACGGTGACGGCTCCATCGTTGGCATCGATCGCTAACGCACTAGCAGGTAGATTAGCTTCTAGTTTGGAGCGCACCTGACTCTCGATATCACCATCAGTTTTGACACTTTTATCACCCATCGCCTGATTGCGCTGCTCCCGCGCCCGAATATCAGAATTCAGTTGCTTCCGGCGCATCTCGCTAGTTGCATCATTTTGATTTGTTTGAGCAACTGGTTTATCCACGTTTTCTGTTGCTGCATCGGTAGAACTAGGGGCTTCACTGCTAGTTTTTGCAACATTGTTACAGGCAGCAACGCTCAAAGCTAAGAGGCTACTGAGCAGAAAAAAGATTGGTTTGTTCATGGCTGTGTTGTTGATTGAAAGGGTGGGTAGTAGGGTTCGATAGCAAAGCCTGATAGAACTTTGCTACCTAAAGAATGGTTTACGCGCGATCGCGGCGAATGTTATCTGGTCTTGTTTCCACAACTGGATGACCTTGCTTGTCAATAGTTAGCTCTTCTCGACGCAGGGTTTCTTCAACGTTGACATTTTCTCGATCAACTTCTTTGCGAATGTTGACTTCTTCCCGCACGAAGGCTTCTTTGTGAATGTCAGGGGCTTCTTCGTAAACCTCTACTCGCATGGTTTCGTCATGAAACGCATCATTACCAGGAGTGACAGCAGTACCATCACCCGCAGCATGACGTTCAATCACTACCCGCTCTCTTTCAATTGGAATAGAGGCACGAGCCGTTTCAGTTTCAATATGCTTCCCGATCGCAACTTCACCTGTTTTTTCACGATCTTTATCGACCACGAGCCGCTCTTCGTACAGATTGATATTCTCTGCGTTCTGGTTGACAACGGGTTGTCTTGCCTTGATCTGACGCTCATCAAATTTTCTGGCTGCCTCTTCAGTTGCGATCGCGGGAGGAACCGCAGCGGCAGGCATCACAGAAGCGGTCGAGTGATTAGCAGCTTCAGCCGCAGGAATATCATACACACCCCATTCTTCAATACCGCGATGATTTAAGATGCGTTCAGCATGGGCAATCTCGGCATCGGTGCCATCAACCATGACTAAATATTGACCCGCAGAGACGCGATCGCTGTAAATTTTGGCACGCTCTTCTGGAATACCCAGCCCAATCAAGCCACCGAGCAAACTTCCGGCAGCGGCTCCAATTGCCGTCCCTGCTGCTGTGGTTGCTAGGGCAGTGGCAGCAGCTCCCGCCAACATAATCGGACCAAGCCCAGGAATTGCCAAAGCGCCGATACCGACTAGTAATCCCGTCAGCCCCCCTAAAGCCCCTCCAGAGAGGGCACCTACTTTTGCCCCATCGTCAGCTTTGTTATCGGCGCGATCGCGGACATCCGATCCGGCAATGGTGTCATTCCGATCTGAGTCTTGAGCCACCACAGATACCCGATCCATTGAAAAACCAGAGTCTCTGAGTTCATGGAGTGCATGTTCAGCCGAGTTGCGATTCGGAAAGGTGCCGATCGCTCGTCGATGCTGATTGGTTGTCACTGAATTTGGACGATTTAAAGACATATGCGTTCCTTACTAAAGAATGGAATTGTGATACTACGGAGATGGATTTCTAGCCTTGTGACTTTATTAACCTCTTTTTTGCTAATGAGTTAGCCATCCCTAAGATGCAAATCGCTTGAGTCTTAGGGATGAAAAGTAAACTAGAAAAGGTTTTAGCTTTAATCAAAGAGAGATAGAAATTGAGTCTATCGATATCCGCTGAGGGAGTTAAATCTCTAGCTAGATATTTGAGGCATGAGTTGAATTCAATGCTTCAACTGGGTGGTTTTAACTGCGATCGCCAAGCAACTCAGATTTGGTGCGATCAATGATTTGACCTAGTTCCTGACGATTACTGGCTCGAAGTAGATAACGCCAGACAAACCAACTGGTCGAGAGCAAACCCACAAGTTTGAGAATGGGTGAAATTAGGGGAAGGTTGTCAACGACATCCAGAATCGTAAACAGCAGTTGCAACCCTAGTAAAACTAACAGTACCCACCCTAAGTTAATCAAGAGTGGTTTGTTGTTCTTAAAGAATGCACTCAGCGATTCCGCTGTATTGGCAAAAAATGTAGATGTTTTGAGTTGGAACGATCGCCAAGCTTCTTCTGCCGTTTCAGTGGTTGATGAGTCTTCAAAGATCATAGAGTCCGATTCAGGAACATCGACCAAAGCGATTTCTGATTCGATTCAAAATCAACTGCCTGTTTTTGCGCCCGACTCGCCAACCGTCGCGGTGCTTTGACCAAGCTCCGAATCGCAGATTGAACCTGATCGATCGCCTGATTTACCTGCTCTTCTGTCAAGTCATCCCGCTGACTCAAGAGCTTGACCAATGTTTCTCGATCAATCTGAGAGAAGCGAGATTGCAGGGCAGAGGCTTCAGCTTTTGGATCATTCAGCAACGTTTGTAGATCACGCTGAATACTTTCGGGATTGAGTTCCTCCAGATTGGTTTGATGCAGGTAGTCTGCGATCGCCTGAGTCGAACGACTAAATAACTAATGGTGCTCATCGTGAGAAGAACGTTGAGCGAAATCATCCAAGCTTTGATAGTCTTCTGAAGTGGATTCATCAGGTAGCATTTCTTTGTCTCCACCTGCTAAATCTTTCATTACCTGGCGCTTATAGTCATCACTGCTGGACATCGTTTTAACGTCCTTATAAAAAAGTAGTGAATGGGTTGTTAAAGTGAGTGCGGTAATCGGGGTCAAAATCTTTAATCTTGTTCAGTGGCATAATTTCTCTCCTGCTACCTAAACGCCTTACTTACATCACGTTAGGTGCGGAATCACGACAATACGTCTACCGCAAGCTACATTAGCTCCTATTCCTCAAGAAATCTCATCCCCAGCTTGTCCCCAGCTTGTTAGTGCCTAGCATACAGTAAAAGTTCATATTTTTAGCAATACCTGCGATTGTTCAACACCTATGTCTACAGATAGGGTGTTAGTTTGCCAATGAGCCGCTACGTTATAAAGTAACGTGGTTGTTTTACTTACAGGTCTTACGCCTGCGAATCTAATTACGTCTGTAAAGCTAATAGAAATCGGCAGATTAGACACTTTATATAGCTTGCGGCTGATGGCTAGTTAAGGCTTCATTTCATCATGTCAAATCATCATGTCAAAGAAGATCTCAAGGATGATGTGAAGCGTGGTCTGGACAATGCTTAATAATAAAACAATGATTTTCCAAGATGCCCGATGCTAGTTCTTGTGGCTTACTCTCTAATATCTAATCTGACTGTTGTTTCTTGAGTTTTGTTGTAAAGGTGAGTTCAGATTAATAATCAAACATCTGGTTAATGATCAAATATCTGGACTCATTTTTATATGTTTCAACATAGTTTTTAAGAAGTGTTTTTAAGTAGAAGAATTCTGTATTATGCGATATATAGCTCTTGCTTGCGATTTTGATGGAACCTTAGCTACTCACGGAAAAGTGGATGAGCCAACTCTACAAGCTTTGAAGCGACTGAAAGAGTCTGGACGTAAATTGTTTTTGGTGACAGGGCGGCACTTGCCTGATCTGTGTGACGTATTTCCCCAAATTGATTGGTTTGACTGTGTTGTGGCTGAAAATGGAGCGCTATTGTACTACCCCGCAACCAAAGAGGAACAGCCGTTGGGCGATCGCCCGCCAGAAGTATTTATCGCCGCCTTGCAAGAGCGCCAGGTTGATCCGTTAGCTGTTGGGCAGGTGATTGTTGCCACTTGGGAACCTAACGAAACGAAGGTGCTGGAAGCGATTCGAGATTTGGGTTTGGAGTTGCAAGTCATTTTTAACAAGGGTGCAGTGATGGTGTTGCCCTCAGGCATTAATAAAGCCAGCGGATTGCAAGCAGCACTCACTCAAGTAGACTTATCTCCCCACAATGTTGTTGGAGTTGGGGATGCGGAAAACGATCACGCCTTTCTCGATTTGTGTGAATTTTCGGTTGCAGTTGCCAATGCTCTACCGATATTGAAAGAACGGGCAGATTGGGTGACTCAGGGCAGTCGAGGTGAGGGCGTGATCGAACTAATTGATGAAATGATTGCCTCTGATTTAAAGGATTTGGCGGCTTCGGTCGATCGCCACAAAATTGTGTTGGGTACGCGAGACGACGAAACCCCCGTACAAATTCAGCCCTACGGCACCAGCATCTTGTTAGCCGGAATGTCGGGTGGTGGCAAATCAACGCTGGCAACTGGAGTGTTGGAACGCATCGCAGAACAGGGCTATCAGTTCTGTATCATCGATCCAGAGGGCGACTACGAAAATTTTGCAGGCGCGATCGTCTTGGGTGACAGTACCCAGGTGCCTAGTACGAGTGAAATTTTAGATGTGTTGGAGAAACCCGACCAAAATTTGGTTGTCAACATGTTGGGAGTCAAACTTGATGATCGTCCTGGATTCCTTGCCGGATTATTACCCTCACTATTAGAAATGCGGTCACGAACGGGACGACCACACTGGTTGGTCATTGATGAAACTCACCACATGCTGCCCTCCGCTTGGGACCCTGCCGCGCTGACTCTGCCTCAAGCACTAAATAGCGTGATCATGATTACGGTTCATCCCGACCAAATCGCGGTTCCAGCCCTGAAATTAGTTGATACGCTAGTCACAGTGGGTAAAGCACCCGATAAAACTATTGCGGATTTCTGTAATACAATTGGGCACTGTCCGCCGGAACCTCAACCCCATGAGTTGGAAACAGGGGAAGCGATCGCTTGGTTCCACAAGGATGGTTCCAGTCCATTTCAATTTCGAGTTATACCGCCCAAAACTGAGAGGCAACGGCATAAGCGCAATTATGCAGAGGGTACATTGGGAGATGATAAATGTTTCTATTTCCGAGGATCAGAAGCCAAATTAAAGCTGCGTGCCCAGAACTTGATTTCTTTTACGGAATTGGCAGACGGAGTGGATGATGAAACTTGGCTTCACCATTTGCGTCAGCAAGATTACTCTTGCTGGTTCCAAGAAGCAATTAAAGATGAAGACTTGGCAAATGAGGCAGTTGAAGTCGAGACAACTGCTGATATTTCAGCAGCAGAAAGTCGTAACCGAATCAAAGCCGCGATCGAACAGAGGTATACTTTGCCTGCATGAAAGATGTTAAGACTAATGCCGTTGCCATGCACCCGGTTTTGTTGAAAGTTGGCTGGATGTTCTCTTCACTGGTGAGCATTGAACGACTCAGGTCAATCGTCATTTCTATCTTGACTTGCGACCCTGCAACACTCAGCAATTGAGCGCCCATACCCCTGGTTTGTATTCCTGATCAATATACTATTGAACGACTAAATCAAATGGAGGTCGCAATCCCGTATCCGCATGTACCTCGACTACTCCGTGAAACATATTCATGCCACAGGTGAACTCGTATTTGCCTGGTTTATCAGGGATGAACTCGATCGCGGTCGTCTGATTAACAGGGAGTTCTTGAGCGATCCGAAAATCAGGAAAGCGAACTTCCTCCAGGCAACTGCTAGGATCTTTACGGTAGAAGTTCAGCCGCACGGGTTGTCCTGCTTGCACCACGATTTGACTTGGGTCATAGCCGCCATCAACCATCACAGTGATTTCTTGAATACCTCTCTCAATAGTGGCTTTACGAGATTTAGGTTTACTGAGTAGAAACCACCAAAGCTCTAGCCCAATCAGTCCAAATCCACCTGCAGTAACGGCAGCTTTTACCCATAACGGTTGCTCAATTCGCTGAAATTGACCGGGTTGTTTAGGAGTAGTCGATTGCATCTCGTCATGTTGCATCTGGGCAACTGCTTCACCCGCAGGCATTCCTAAGAGAATCCCAAAACTTGCAATATTCCCGATCAATACTGACTTGCGAATCATGTTAGTCCTCTCCGCTCCTATGCGATTGCGTCTGACAAAATATCCAGTAGAAAGCCAAATCTCAGCAATGGTTCAAAAAATGTCAATTGTTTGCATAACTAAGTCCTTACAGTGGTTTAACTAGTTCGATGTTTTAGGTTGGAAGTTCCGCAACCGTAGAGCATTCGTGACCACTGAAACGGAGCTAAATGCCATTGCTGCACCCGCCAGGATGGGACTCAGTAACCAGCCAAAGAACGGGTAGAGTATACCCGCCGCGATCGGGATGCCAGCCACATTGTAGATGAACGCAAAGAACAGATTTTGGCGAATGTTGTGAATGGTGGCACGACTGAGTTGAATGGCAGTGACAATACCTTGTAAGTCACCAGAGATGAGGGTAATATCACTCGCCGCGATCGCCACATCGGTTCCCGTTCCGATCGCAATCCCTACATCGGCTTGAGCCAGTGCCGGAGCATCATTAATCCCATCTCCCACCATTGCCACAATTTTCCCTTCCGATTGCAAGTTGTAGATTTCATTCGCTTTTTGATCCGGGCGAATTTCTGCCAAGACTCGTGTAATCCCGACTTCACGGGCAATGACTTCAGCAGTGCGACGGTTGTCTCCGGTCAACATCACCACTTCCAAACCCATTCGTTGAAGGACACGAATTGCACTCACCGACGAGGGTTTGACTGCATCAGCAATCCCCATGATTCCTTCAGCTTTACCCTGGATCGCAATCCAAATGACTGTCTTACCTAGATATTCCAGTTCGTCCCACTGTTGCTGTAATGCGCTGGTATCAATGCCCAACTCATTCATCCAGCGGTATGTTCCAATTTGCACCCATTGATTAGCGACATGACCTTGAACACCACTTCCGGCGATCGCCTCAAACTCCCGCGCATCTGTCAAGTCTACCCCTTGAGATTGGGCATATTGCACAACGGCTTCTGCTAATGGATGTTCGGAATTGCGTTCGATGGATGCTGCGAATCGCAATAATCGTTGTTCGTTCTGGTTCGCGGTGCCATTAACCGTGATGGTGTCGGTGACGGTAGGTTTCCCCTGGGTAATGGTGCCTGTCTTGTCAAGAACGATCGTGTGCAGTTTGTGTGCCATTTCCAGGCTTTCTGCCCCTTTGATCAAGATGCCGTTTTCTGCTCCTTTTCCAGTGCCGACCATGATCGAGGTGGGAGTTGCGAGACCAAGGGCACAGGGGCAAGCGATGATCAACACGCCAACGGTGGTAGTCAACGCCATTGTGACGTTGCCCATGACGTTGAACCAGATGATGAAGGTGAGAATGGCGATCGCAATTACCGCCGGGACAAACCATCCCGTAACGCGATCGGCGAGTCGTTGAATGGGTGCTTTCGATCCTTGTGCCTGCTGCACTAGTTTGACGATCTGTGCCAGGAAGGTATCTTTTCCAACTCGGGTAGCTCGAAATGTAAAGCTACCTGTTTTATTGATCGTGGCTCCAATCACTTCATCGCCAGACTGCTTTTTCACAGGCACACTTTCCCCTGTGACCATCGCTTCGTCGATCGTCGAACTTCCGTCTACAATTTCGCCATCCACTGGAATCTTTTCACCTGGACGCACCAACACTACATCGCCTAGAACCACTTCAGCGATCGGAATATCCACTTCTCGACCCTCACGAACCACTCGCGCTGTCCTCGCCTGCAAGCCCATCAATTGGCGAATTGCTTCCGAGGTCTGCCCTTTTGCCCGATTTTCCAGCAATCGTCCTAATAAGATGAGCGTAATGATCACTGCTGCTGCTTCAAAGTACACATCCGGGTTGAGACCTTGAGCAATGAACCACTGAGGAGAAAAGGTCGGAAATAGAGAGTAAACGTATGCCGTTCCGGTTCCTATCGCGACTAAGGTATCCATCGTTGCAGTATGACGCTTGAAGGCTTTCCAGGCGTTGATAAAGAAACCACTTCCCGCCCAGAATAACACTGGAGCCGTCAGCACCATTTGGAGCCAGGGATTGTGTAACCACATGGGAATGAGGGGAATCTGTAACCCAGTCATTGCAGGCAAGGAGCCTATCACTAGAGTGGCGCTAATGATGCCACTAACCCATAGCTTTTGAGTCAACTTACGATCTTCTGACTGCCGTTCTCGTCGCTCGGCATCATCTTCTGGAGCCAGAATGTCTTCTTGCATAGGTTGAGTCGAGTACCCGGCTGCCTCAACTGCTTTCTGGATGTCAGCCACATCGACTTTATGGGTATCATAGGTGACAGCCGCTTGCTCTGCCCCAAAGTTGACGTTACAGGCTTCAACTCCCGGCACTGCACGAATTGCCGTTTCAATGTTGTTCGCGCAGGAGGCACAACTCATGCCCCTCACCTTCAATATAGTACTTTCCACTGTGCTCCCTTTTAAAGCGATCGCAACCATCTACAAACTATTCAACGGTATAACCCGCCGTTATCACCGCTGCTTTGATGGCGCTTTCGGCTGCTTGAGTTTCAACATTGACGAGTTTCGTCTTCGGATCAGCTTGAACGTTGGCTGTCGAATCAACGGTATGAATGGCTTTTGTGATCGTGTCGCTACAAGCAGAACATGCCATGTTAGAAACTTTAAATTGAAGTGTCATGAGGTCAATCCTTTTACTTCATTATTTACACTTCCATTCTGGAGTCTCTAGTTCACTGGAGAGTCAAGCAAAATCTGTGGGAAAGAGTTTGATAAGCAAATATGGAACTGGCTGCTGCAAGACAGCATTACTTTTGTAACAGCCAGCACCCGAAGAAAATCTTTATACCATTGCTGCTGCCATTTGGCGGCAAGATTCAGCACAACGGCGACAGGATTGGGCGCACCGTTGACAGTGATCATGGTCGTGCTTTTCACACTCAGCCGCACAGCGCTCGCACGCTTCCGCACACACTTTGCAGAGATGATCATGAAGGTCAGAATTCCGTGCCATAAACCGAGCGCAAATATCGCAGGTATCTGCACAATCACGGCACAACTTGATACACCGAGCCATCATTTGCACCATGTCGCTGTCTAGACAGGCTGTAGCACAATTTTCGCAGTCTCGTAGACAGTCAAAACAAGCCTCAATGCAGCTTTCAAGAAGAGATTGATGAGATTGAGTAGTGGTCATAGCTTCGCTCCTGGTGAATTAGTATAAGTGAAACCGCGCTGGCTCCTAAGCTTCACCCTAAGAGGGCATTGAACTAATTACCTCCCTCTTGCGAGAGGAAGATAATTTCGTTCTTCAGAATGAGAGTAATTTCATCAATAGTCCGGACACTTTAGTCCGGACACTTTTGCGCCGAACCGCCCTCATCCCCCAACCCCTTGTATCTTATTGTCAGAATGTCAATCAGCTTGTGTCGCTTGCTGCACTCAATCCGAGGGTCTTCAATCTTGCTAAAATGCTCAACCAGTTTGTTCTTAGGCTTTAGCTTCATCGGTGGGTTCACAAAGTGTCTAGCCTAGCCTCTCCCACTTCGGAGCCAAAATCTATCTTGAGATAACAGCAAAAATTAAGATGCGTTTGCCCTGTTCACCGACATGATTCGCTTGACTTTTAAGATAATCGCTTCTCCCAAAACGAGAGAAGGGGAGCAGAATTTCTCAAAGTCCCTCGCCCACTCTGGGCTACCGTGTATACACACCAATCTGACACCCAGTTGCACGCTCATACTCGTACCACGAACCATCTAGAGCACCTATTTCGGGAGTTTTGCACTAAATCCGATGAAATTGGAGTATTTCCTCATGAATCCAGTTGCTTATCTATGTTCTTCCTGGTGGTTGAGCGTGACCATGCGAAACATGACCGTAAATCACTGGCGAAAATTCCGTGGCACTGTGGACTTGCCGCAGATCCCAGGACGCGATCTCCGTCTCTAACAGTGAACCTCCACGACTGCTCGGATTTTGCCAGGGCTGATGGCAAGCTTTTTCGTAAGGAAGTCGCTCAACAGATTGACCTCTGACTTGCGTCAGTTTTCTCAAACCCTAACAGGCTTTTTTGTGCTTTTACGCAAATCATCACGATGTTTTAAGTCTGAGTAGTTATCAATTTTTAGCCCGTAGTCTCTTCTATCTTTACTTTGCCAGATAAAATGTTCTAAAAGGCTCTAACTTGCCATCACAGGCAAGCTTGGCTTTAAATTCCAGCAGTTTCAGCCCCGTACTTTGTACCTGATATTTTGCCTGAGAACCACAGTCACCCAATCCTCGATATTTAGAATTAATTGTTAACACGCCCTGTTTAGGACTATAGGTTGGCACCCCCCCAATCGATGAACTCTCCACTTTTTGCATCTTGCCCGCTTGATTCTCCCTAAATTCAGTCGCCGTCAGCTTCATCACTGTTTTTTTGGCAGCAGGCTGCTGATTGACGACCAAAAACTCATAATTGCCCTGATATGCCGCTAAAAAGCACTGAAACACGACAAAATATTTCCGATTCTCCAGTTCGTAGACTCTAGAGTTGCGCTTTGCAGCTTCTAAATCCAACGAATCTTTGCACAACCCTATTTTTTTAGAGTTTTTTAATAGATTATTCAGCACCATCTCCGCAGTAGACCTGGCTGAATTGGGTGCTGTTAAGTTGACCGCTGGTTTAAGGCTGGGCGAAAGAGGCGTTTCTTTGGCAAAAGTATTGCTGTCAATCAGGGCGATCGCCCCCATGAGAAATGAAAATTGAATCAGTTGCTTTATGTTCATCAGTTTAAGAAAGGGGTAGGGGGGCTAAGAAGAGGAATGCTATCCAGCAAATTTTTTAGTAGGAAAAATGCTACGTGCGGATGTATGCCCTTATAGCTGACTCAACTCAATCACGTTTCCATCCGGATCTTGTGAAAAAATTGCGGCGCGTCCAGAAGCACTCAGTTGGATGGGGCAACCATGCGTGTGCAATTGTGCTTTTGCTGCTTCCAAGTCTGCTACTGCAAAGGCAATATGTCGATTTCGTCCCCACTTTTCTCGATTGTTGAGCGCTGCCGGAGCGCCTACCATCAGATGAATTTGGTATCCATTCACTTCATACCAAGCACCAGGAAATTTAAGGGCGCGATCGCACCGCTCCAAACCCAGCACTGTTCCGTAAAAGTATTCTGCCTGTTCCAGATCAGTCACTAGAATCGCAGTGTGCAAACAGCGAGTAATATTCATAAAATTAGGGACATACCGTGATACGCCCCCAATTTACCTTATTCCTTTATCAATTAATGGAGCTGACGGGAGTCGAACCCGTGTCCGCCCTGGGTATTAGTACATCACTCATTCACAGGTTTAGCGTTTCTAATCCTCAACGCGGGAATCGTCCTTTATCCCGGACGATAGGATTCTCTGGTAAAGTCTTAGCCAGTTACCAACCAAAGACGGTGAACTGGAGCATCCGTTGGGGGTTGGTCTATCATCCTTAACGGAGTCAAATGACAGACGCTCGAACCGCTAGGGGTTTTTAGGCAGCAACTAGTGCTTGCTTACGAGCAAAGGGTACGATGTTGTTCGCATGTACTGTTTTTTGAGCCATTGATTTCCGAGAGGTAGCTCGCTCTCGACCTGCATCACAATGTAGAGTTCGCCAGCACGTCGAAACCGTTACAGCCCCGTGTCGTGTTTTCCTATTATAGCCCTATGAAACCAAAAGCTGTTGTATTACTATCGGGTGGGTTGGATTCGGCAACGGCGGCAGCCCAGGCGATCGCCGATGGCTACGAGATTATCGCCCTTTCTTTGCGGTATGGGCAGCGACACGATCGCGAGATTTTGGCGGCGCAGCACGTAGCATCACACTTGGGCATTCAAAATCACTTTATCCTGAGTGTCGATTTGGCACAGTGGGGCGGGTCGGCGCTCACAGACTCCGCGATCGCGGTGCCCCAATCTGGAGTTCAGCCTGGAGAAATTCCGATTACCTATGTGCCAGGGCGAAATACGGTGTTCATTGCGATCGCCCTTTCCTTGGCAGAAGCTAAAGGTGCCACTGCAATTTATCTAGGGATTAATGCTGTGGATTATTCCGGCTATCCCGATTGTCGCCCAGACTATCTCAGCGCCTTTCAGCAACTCGCTACCCTGTCGTCCAAAGCTGGCTTAGAAGGCAATGCGCCCACGTTAATTGCCCCTTTGGTCATGGACTCCAAGGTCGATATTGTGCATAAAGCGTTGGCGTTTGGCATTCCGATTGCACTCACTTGGTCTTGCTATCAGGGAAATACAGACCCTTGTGGACGCTGTGATTCCTGCCGGATTCGAGATAAAGCCTTGATCGAAGCCGGATGCGCTGCTCTAGCAACGCCTGTGGGAGTCGAGTTTGGTGTATCCACTTCAGAAAAAGCAAAATCATAAAAAACTATTTTCAGTGTTTGGCTTGATCGCGAAGGAAGAGACATTTGGGTGAAGTCGATCTCATGCACTTATGCTTTTATTAAGGAGGTCATTCTGAGAACGCTTTTTAATGATGTGTTCTAGGAAATATGATGTACATTTACTGTGACTTAGATTTCAGCGCTTGAGATGGCAAGGAAAATTCAAAAAATTTTGCTAGTTATCCAACAACCCGGTATCCTGCTATAGGTTGTTCTCTAGCAGGCGATGTTTGTTTCGAGAAGTCTCTTTGATTAGGTAGTAGGTACGCATGGGATCATCTCATCCATTAGTTGCTGTAGGTGTGGGAGTTTTAGTCGCTGTATCTCACACGGCTGCGGGATATTCCCAAGAACTTGATTTAGCCCAAATCACGGCTATCGATGCACAGTTTTTATCAAAAACAGACTCCGAAAAAGTTGACCAGCTACTTTTAAATAAAAGCGCCACACAATCGATCGCCCCGATCGCACCTACATCTCAACCCAATCAATTAGCGCGATCGCAGCCGACGGTTAAAAAGTCTAAATTGGCTAAGCCGAGCGTTCGGAAAAATGCTAGAGAATCAATAGCCTCTACGTCATCCACCGAAACGCGATCGCAGCAAACAGCGCAAGCCGATCCAGCCGCCCCCATTCAGACTACCGACCCCACTCCAGCTTTAGGCACCACCCCGGCTTCAGTAATTCCAACTGTGCCAATCACTCCAACCATTCCAGCGCTACCGTTTCAAAACCAGCCCATCGGTCCCGCAAAGTCGGGAGTGCCGCCGGAATATCTCAACCCTAATCCCAATCCGCTCAGCTTTCCCACTCGACCCGAAGAAGTAAGATTAAGAGGAATTCAGCCGATTACATTGCAGCAGGCGTTGGAGTTAGCGAAACGGAATAACCGTGATTTACAGCTAGCCACTGAAGTATTGCAACGGGAGCGGGCAGTATTACGGCAAGCCCAAGCAGCCCGCTATCCAACCATTGGCGCGAATGGGCAAATTTCTCAAGCTCGATCCGCGTCTGGGCAATTGTCGCAAGCTGCGCGAACACAGGCACAACAATCCTTACCCCCCGCGCTTCAGCAGGACGCTAGTGGCGATCAGCAATCCACGTCGCTGAATGGCACGGTGCAGGTTGGCTATGACATTTATACGTCGGGTCGTCGTCCGGCTCAAATTCGCGCCGCAGAACAGCAGGTGCGATCGCAAGAACTTCAGGTTGAAGTGACCTTACAACAGTTACAGCTAGACGTTTCCAATGCCTATTACGAACTGCAACGCGGGGATGAATCGGTTCGTATTCAACAATCTGCCGTCCGAAATGCGGAGGCAATCTTGCGGGATGTCGTCGCCCAGGAAAGAGCCGGCATTGGCACTCGGCTAGACGTACTCCAACAGCAAGTTCAGCTTGCCCGCAGCCAGCAATTGCTGGTCACCTCTCTAGGAACCCAACAAATTCGTCGCCGTGAGCTTGCCCAACTTTTGGCAGTGCCTCCTTATCTCAATCTTGCTGCTGCCGACCCGGTAGAAGTTGCCGGAGTTTGGGATATGTCTTTGGAGCAATCTATTGTCACAGCATTTAAGAATCGGGCTGAATTAGAACGATTTTTGGCTCAAAGAGCATCCGCAGAACAACAGAAAAAGGCAGCATTGGCAGCATTGGGTCCAACGGTTGCGTTCAACTTTCAATACAACATTTTGAATAATTTGAGAGATCAACTGGGGTTTGCCGATGGCTTTAGTACATCGCTTGGGTTTCAGTGGAATTTCTTTGATGGTGGAGCAGCACGGGCACAGGCAAGCCAACAAGATGCCAATATTGCTCAAGCAGAAACAAATTTTGCAAATACTCGCGAGCAAATTCAGCTTCAGGTTGAAACGGCTTATACCAATTTGGGTACTAACTTTTTGAATATTGGCACCAATAGACAGGCGATCGAGCAGGCAAGAGAAGCATTGCGACTGGCGCGGCTGCGTTTTCAAGCAGGCGTAGGTACGCAGACTGAGGTGATTAACACTCAGAATGCATTGACCCAGGCAGAAGGTGATTTTATTACTGCAATTATTGACTACAACCGGGCATTGGCATCCCTGACTCGCTTTGTGACAAACCTGCCGATTCCTGCGGGATCAACGACTCCAACATTGCCCAAAACAGTCACGAACTCCATAGTTCCTGGCGGTAATCTTTTGCCATCGCCCCGATAGTGGACAAGATCGTTAGTATGAGATGGCTAGACGCGCTGTATTTGTCTTAAAACGTGAGAATGGGATATGAATCGACGGACTCAACCTCTGAGAATAGTATTGCCAAGCTGGTCGCGATCGCTGGTCGTATCAGGACTTAGTCTCGCAGGAGTCTTGGGTCTCTTAAGTGGCACCTTGCAGGCTCAAACCTCGGCTGAATCGGGTGATGCGATCTCTCCTGATTCTACCGATACGCCCATTTTGGCAGAACCCCAAATGGCTCCAGTGGAACCCGCACCGTTTGTTCCGGCTCCTGCCGCGATCGAACCAGCGGCTCCAGTCAACGAATCTTACATCGATTCAACGGGCTATGGCATTGGCGCAACAGAGCGTACCAGCCCCGCGATCGCCTCTCCTGGACTACCCCAGATCCGGCTACCCAGCGCCCTCGGCTCAGTGCAATCAGCACCGCTCAGCATTGGCAGTGAGAGTCTTGGCGCTGGAGTGGGCACGACCGCTTCACTCAAAGATTTCTATCAACGCACGTTCCGTCCCCCGGCTCGTTTAGGCAATGGTAATATTCGACTCGTATTTCCCCTATCCCTGCCAGCTCCAATTACTTCAGTCTTCGGCTGGCGGATTCATCCTATATTTGGTTCGTCGCGATTTCATTCTGGCACTGATCTAGGCGCACCCATGGGAACTCCTGTTTTGGCTGCTTATGCCGGACAGGTTGCCCTAGCAGACTTCTTGGGTGGCTATGGGTTGGCTGTGGCATTGAACCACAACAAAGGCACTCAGCAGTCGCTCTATGCACACCTTTCAGAAATTTTTGTTAAACAGGGAGAAGTAGTTAAGCAAGGTGAAGTGATTGGGCGCGTGGGCAGTACGGGCAATTCCACAGGACCGCACCTGCATTTTGAGTTTCGCCAGTTGACTCCAGAAGGATGGGTTGCGTTGGATGCAGGCGATCAGTTGGAATATGCCCTAGCCTCATTGGTCAAAGCGTTAGACATCTCCCAGAAGGGAATTGCGGCGGCAAGTGATCTAAAGCTTTCCTATCGCGGCTTGGCAGGCGTTTCAGGTGAAATTGATTGGCAAGCGAAGACTAAAACGGCATCAAGTCAGGTGACATCAGCCATTGTTTTACCGCCATCTCTTAAACAACCTGGAGATCGCGACCAATAACAGAACCATCATGAGCAATGCCATCCAGTGGACACCAGAGGCAGAAGCACGATTAAAGGAAATTCCCTTTTTCGTGCGTCCGGCTGCTCGTAAGAAAATTGAAACGTTTGCCCGTGAACGGGAAATCACCGAAATTACGGTTGAGGTTTACGAGCAAGCAAAGCAGAAGTTTGGCGAGAAATAAAAAGCGATCGCATCTCTAACGCCTTAATCCGGCGGTTCGCTTAATCTGGAATACCCTAATTCGGCAGTTGATCGGGATCGATCCCCTGCGATCGCAAAAATGCCTCTAGCCGTTCTCGCTGTAGCCGCTCCTGCTCTTCAGGTCTAAGGTGGCGATCGCCGCGTTCATTATACCAAGTCAACATTTCCTGCGGTAACCCACCCACCACGCCTTGATAACGCCCAATTCCTAAACCCACCTCCGGCATCCAATAAGGCTCACCGATTTGCAGTTGATAAACGCCGTTTTCTAACTTATACAATTCAAACGGCTGATGACCATCCCGTTGCCAAAACTCTGGGTTATAAGCCAGGTAGTACAACACGCCGAGCTTTGCATATAACTCAACCTTTTCATCGTACTCACTCCCTGGACGGTGAGACACCATTTCTAGGACGAAACTGGGCACAATATCGCTTTCTTCCCAAGTGGCATAGCTGCGCCGAGATTTTCCACCTTTCTTGCGTTCTACCCCCAGACTCAGAAACCCATCGGGTACTACAGGAACTCTAGGATTCTCGCCTGTTGTGTGATACACCGCCATGTCCACGCCGAAGTACCAATCCATCCGCGCTGACCATAGATGCGTCAATAATAACAACAGCAAATTAGGAAGTAAATTTTGATCCTCATTGTCCACGGGCGTATCATCCGAGCAGGGCAGGTCGGCAGTGCTGGGCAAGTTGTGATGGAGGGATTGGGAAATCACGGTTAGTCCCAAAAGAGGATAGATGATTCATTATAGAACGGTGCCAGAATCAGGCGATCGCCTTACCTGAATGACCCGGCGCGGTCCCGTCCATCCCCGTCTAGCAATGGCTGAGGTCCGGGGGGAGGGATTTCGGGCAGGGCAGGCGGGCTGCGACGGGTGATTGTGGCATTAAATTCACCTGATTCCAACACGCGATCGCCCTGCTTAATCTCGTAAGTAAACCTATTTTTGCCGTCTGCCAGCACAAAAACATCGCCATTATGTTGAGTGCCAAAATCTAAAGTTAGTTCTTCTGAGATCCAGCCTTTGTTATAGGTGCGATCGGTATAAGGCAATGATTTTGGGTTCATGCCAGCGGTAACATTCCGAATGATGACTCGCAGATTGGGAGCAGGCGGCAGAGTAGGAGACACAAACCAGGCGCGAAAGCCTTCTGCAACCGTGCCCACGTTGCGAGTTTGAGACCCGGCAAATTCTAGTCCTGCTTGCATGGGCACTGTAACCAAAAGTTGTTCGTTTAATGCTCGTGCTAGTGCGACACTTTGAAGTTCATAGGCAACGGCTTTGGCAGGATAGCCCGATGCCCGGTATGCCATGCCCAGATTGGTGAGGGCTTCTCGCTCACTCTGACGGTTTTTGAGTTCGCGTGCGATCGCCAAATCCTGTTCCATCACTTCAATTGCCCTGGCATAGTTGCCCTGACGGTAATAAATTGCCCCCAGGTTGTTTAAGGTATTGCCTTCACTACGGCGATCGCGAATTTCTTTGGCAATTTGCAAACTTTGCTGATAAGCTGCGATCGCTCTGACTGAATCTTTCTGCTGAATCAAAACATTGCCCAAAAAATTCAGCACTTGCGCCATACCAGGGCGATCGTTCAACTCGCGATAGATTGCCAGGGCTGCCTGAACCGAATCCAGGGCAGCGGCAAACTGCTTCACTTGATACTGCTGTCGCCCTTGCTCATAAAACTGGTCAGCGGCAATTTTACGAGGCGGTGCTGGCTGAGCCTGGGCAATTTCAGCCATCGAAAAGATTTCAGTTGGGAAAACTATTGCGATCACCCCCGTTGTCAACGTGCTAGCGAACCCAGTAATTATTAGTAGCCAGGAAAAATTTAGAAATGGATGCATCATTCACTACATATAGTTTTTTTAAAGAAATAGTAAAGTTTCTGTGAGATCGCCTCAAATTTATTACGCTTACCTGGATAATGATTCTCAGATTTTATCTAAGTAATAGTACGGTTGCAAATGCAATAGATTTGTCAGGCTTTCAGACCTGTTTCTGAAGAATAGCAGTGTGACGATCTTTACAGAGATTTGTGAATTTTTGACTATTTTGATAGGTCAGGTCTGGCTCCTCTCCAGTAGGTGAGAGCCAAATTGTTCTGCAATATTTATAGTCTGGAGTTATTAAATGCTTGAGTCTACCCTTCGTTCTGATCTGGTTTCCACAGGTTCTAATCTAGCGTTCTCGGACACCGCATGGATCGATCAATTGATCGATCCATTGGCTGCACCGCTGTCTTTGACCGGGAGTAGCAGCGCGATCGCCTTTGTCGATACGGGCTTATCCGACTATCAAACCCTGGTGGATGGACTCGCCCCCAACACTGCGGTCTATCTGCTCAATCCCGCTGGCGATGAACTGAGCCAGATTAGCCAAGTGTTGGCAGGCTACAGCAATTTGGCTTCGGTGTCAGTGTTTTCCCACGGCAGCAATGGCGCGTTGCAACTGGGCAATACCAGTCTAAATAGCGCTAACCTGATCGACTACGCCGGAATCTTGCAATCCTGGTCAAGGTTCCTGACTGAAGACGCAGACTTGCTGTTCTACGGCTGTGATCTAGCGGCAGATGCCACGGGACAGAATTTTGTTAGTCAGATTGCGGCACTCACGGGAGCAGATGTGGCGGCATCGAGTGACCTGACGGGCAGTAGTGCCTTGGGTGGGGATTGGGAACTGGAATTTGCGACGGGCAGTATTGAAACCTCCGAGTTTCTCTCCGACTGGGCACAGGCAGCCTATCAAAACGTCCTGGCAACGTTCACCGTCACGAACCTGAATAACGATGGCGCAGGCTCCTTACGGCAGGCGATCGCCGCTGCCAATACGAGTACAGAGGCAGACACAATTAACTTTTCTGTCGCTGGCACCATTACCCTCGGCAGTCAACTCGATCTCACTGACAGCGCCAAAACCACCATCAATGGGGGTAACGCTATTACCGTCAGCGGCAACGATTCTGTCCGCGTCTTCCAGATCAACAGTGGAGCCACCGCAGAACTGAACGGGTTGACCATCACGAGGGGGAAACCTATCAGCGGAATCATAGCCGGTGGCGGTATCCTAAACTCTGGCGGTGCCTTAACCGTCAACAACAGTACCTTTAGCGAGAACGCAGCCCGCTTTGGTGGTGCAATCTTTAGCGTTGATGGCACCGTAACCGTTAACAACAGCACCTTTAGCGGTAACTCCGCGACTGCGGGTGGCGGTGCGATTGATAGCTCGTCTATAGACGGCACCGCAGTCCTCACCGTTAACAACAGCACTTTTAGCGGTAATTCGACAACAGGTAACGGCGGTGCCATTAACATCGATTCTTTGAACGGAGACGGCAGCGCAGTTCTAACCGTTAACAACAGCACCTTTAGCGGTAACTCGGCAACAGGTGACGGCGGCGGCATCAGCAACTTCTTGGGAGCCTTCACCATCAATAACAGCCTTGTAGCAGGCAACAGCGCTTCCACTGGCAGGGAAATTTACGACTTCAACGCCGACTTCAGCACCGGCAGCAATAACCTGTTTGGGTATAGTGGCAGTAGCGGCTATGAGGCGTTGACTTCTTTCCCTGGCTTCTTCCTCACCTATGTCACTCCGACAGTCGGCTTAGACCAGATTCTCAACACCACGCTTGCCAACAACGGTGGTTCCACCCAAACTCTGGCGCTGCTTCCCACCCTGAGCTTAACCGTTCAAGCCAACAAAACGGTGACCCTCCTGGAAGATACATCGTCCACCGCCCTCGGGATCACGGCTCCCACAGCCCCAAACCCGGCTGTCAATGCCGGGAGAAATACGCTCCTTCCTGCCAATACCAATTTTGATCAGCGGGGCACTGGCTTTACCCGTATCGTGGGCGGCACAGTCGATATCGGTGCGTTTGAATTACAAACGCCCTTGCCCACCCCAACTATTACAGTAACTGGGCTGCCGGATGCAACTAAAGGGGCTGTTTATCTCGCAGATGGCACCACAGCAGTAACCCTCAATCAAAGCTTAACAACCGCCCAGTTAGCAGGATTGGTCTTTAAGCCTGTCGCCAATGCCAACGGCAGTGCAGGCACCTTCAACTACAGCGTCACCGCTGGCACCAACACGCAATCCCAAACCATCACCCTTAACATCACCCCCGTCAACGATGCGCCCGTTGCTACCAATGACAGCTTCACCACCAACGAAGACACCGCGCTTACGGGTAACGTGATCACCAACACCACTCCCAACGGGGCAGACAGCGACCCCGATGGCAACCCGCTCACCGTCGCCACGGTGAATGGCAGCGCCGCCAATGTGGGCACGGCAATTAGCCTGACCAACGGCAGCCTCACCCTCAACGGCAGCGGCAGTTTCACCTACACCCCCACGGCTAACGCCAACGGCGGTTTCACCTCCACCCTCAACGGCGGCGGCGGTTTCACCTCCACCCTCAACGGCGGCGGCAGTTTCACATCCACCTCTACCCTCAACGCCAGCGATAGCTTCACCTACACCCTCAGCGATGGCACCTTTGCCTCCAACACCGCCACCGTTAGCCTCACCATTGCAGCCGTGAATGATGCTCCCGTGGTTGCCAATCCCCTTGGTAATCAGAGTAGTCCTGAAGATACGGCGGTGAATTTCACGATTCCTGTTAACACCTTCAGCGATGTGGATAATTCCACCCTTGCCCTAAGTGCCTCCCTCGCGGATAACACCGCGTTGCCCAGTTGGCTCAGTTTTGACTCCGCAACAGGCACTTTCTCCGGAACTCCGCCGCTCAACTTCAACGGCACCCTGGCGCTGAAAGTCACCGCTACCGATGCCGGAAATCTCTCTGCCGCCAGCAACTTCAATCTGGTGATTACGTCGGTAAATGATGCGCCAGTGGTTAGCACGATCGCCGACCAAACCACTGGGCAGAACACCGCCACCTCTCCCATTTCCTTCACCATTAGCGATGTGGAAACCGCCGCGAGTTCCTTAACCATGACGGCAACCTCCAGCAACACTGCCCTATTTCCCAACGGCAGCATTGTCTTCGGTGGCTCTGGTGCCAATCGCACGATTACCCTCACTCCTGCCAACAACCAATTTGGCACGGCGATGATCACCGTCAATGTCAGTGATGGCAATCTCGTCACACCCACCACCTTTACCGTCACTGTTGGACGCAACCTGAACGGGGGCAATGGCAAAGATACCCTAAATGGCACTGCAGGGAACGATCGCATTAATGGCGGCAACGGCGATGACACCCTGTTTGGCGGCGCAGGTAATGACTTCCTGTTGGGTGGTAATGGGGATGATGTGTTGCGCGGCGGTCTGGGCAACGACATCCTCAACGGGGGCAACGGCAGCGATCGCTTTGTCCTGACGGCAGGCGAAGGGACTGACACGATTCAGGACTTCCAGAATGGTACGGATAAATTCGTTTTAGCAGGGGGATTGACCTACAACCAACTGACGGTTCAGCAGGAGGGTACTCGTACCCGGCTGTTGGTGACGGCAACGGGTGAAGTATTGGCATATCTGGATAATGTGAACTTCAACCTGATTGATGTCACCGATTTTGTGGTGGTGTCCTAACCCCAACTGAAAGCGCGATCGCTCTTCCGACATGGAGGGGCGATCGCGTTACGAATTCAAAGATCCTTCAATCATATCGTTCGCGAATACAGGATCATTAAAATCCTCATCGTGGTCTAAATCAGGTGCAAACATCACAAGACTTTTCGGATCAAGTGCCAAAGTGCGTCGCCGCAAAGCCGATGGAAAATCAGGGCGAATTTCTAAGGCGCGATCGTAGCTGGTGATGGCGGCTTGATAATCTCCACTATGGCTAAGAGCAACCCCCCGACTGTACCAAGCGGGGTAAAAAGAAGGGTTGATTTCTAGGGCGCGATCGTAGCTAGAAACAGCAGCTTCATTTCGTCCTAAATGCCCCAAAGTCACGCCCCGTCCATACCAAGATTCATACAAGTTGGGGTTATGTTGCACTGCTTTGTCGTAGCTCGTCATGGCTTCGGCATACATGCCCAACTTACGAAAAGCTACCCCGCGACTGTGCCAAGCTCTGGCAAACTTGGCATCCAGAACGATCGCTTGGTTATAGCTAGCGATCGCCGCTTCATATCGTCCGGCTTTGTGTAAAGTGCTGCCCCAGTTATACCAACCCTCTCGCAATGTGGGTTTGAGCGCTAAGGCTTGGCGGTAACTGGCGATCGCATCATCGTAGCGTCCTAAAGCATCAAGCGCATTGCCCCGGTTATACCAAGCTTCGTAGAAGTTGGGCTTGATTTTGAGGGCATTGTCATAGCTAGTAACCGCTGCCTCGTGCCGTTTCAGCTTATGAAGGACGTTGCCATGGTTATAGTAGGCGGCATACCAGTCTGATTTGATCGTTAGCACACGATCGTAGTTCTCTAATGCTTCGGTATAACGCTTGAGCCGATTTAAGATGTTGGCGCGATTGTACCAGGCATTGGAATAGTGGGGGCGAAACTCGATCGCTTTATCATAGCTAGCGATCGCCGCCTCATATTTTTCTTGCTTATAAAGCGTAATGGCTCGGTTATACCATGATCGAGAATACTCCGGCTCCAATTTCAAAGCTTGATCAAAGCTATGGATTGCCGCTTCATAGCAGTTTGATTTATCTAGTGCATTGCCCCGGTTGTACCACGCTTGATGAAAATCGGGGCGTAATTTAATGGCTTTGTCATAACTAGCGATCGCGGCTTCATAACTCCCCAAACTAAACAGCGCCATGCCATGCGCGTTTAAAGCTTCTGGATAATTGGGCTTTAAATCAAGTGCCTGCTCAAAGCAAGTCGCTGCCTCGGTATAGCGCTGCAATTCGTATAGAGCGATCCCTTTGAAATACCAGGTTTCATGCCAACTAGAATAAAGCTGTGAGGCTCGCTCAAAGCTCACATTTGCCTCCTCATAAGCACCCGCTTGGCTGAGTTGCAACCCTTGCTGAAGAAAGAATTCGGCTTCCGACTTTGAACTACGAGACATGGCGTTGATTGAAGATTCCCACTCGCTTTACACCAGCGTACTACTCAAAGATAGGGGAGGGTGACTAGGAACATTGCACATTGCATTAAGACCTGATATGCAACTAAAGTCAGCCCTCATCCCCCCTCCCCTTCTCCCAAGGCAGGAGAAGGGGAGCAAGAATGGTTCAAAGTCCCTCTCCCAGAACGGGAGAGAGGGATTTAGGGTGAGGGAGGTTAGGAATATTGCACATTGCATTAAGAGAAGTTTTAATCGATCGCAAGTTGAGAGCCGCCCCAAACATCTTGAGGGAGCAGGGTGCGATCGCTCGGTAGCGGTGCCACTGGCTCGGTTAACTGAAAGTCTCCTGATTCTATCCATTGCTTTAGCTCTAACGCAACCTGTCGCGAGAGATAAACACTCGCAAGCGGCGCAACCCGCACGGGTTTTCCCTCAATGGTGATTCGTCCTGATTTAAGCTGAGCATAGCTCACCAATCCAAACGTTGGGCGGACTCGTCTAGGAATAGAAAAATCTACGATGGGCGCAACCAATTCGCGATCTTGCACCGCGCAATGGGCGACCACGGTTTCATTCAACATGGGCAGGGCAATGCCAACGCCCAACATGAGCGAGGGACCATAGCTCTTAAAGTAGCAACCCCTGACCCAGCGAGGATTCATTTGCTTCGCATCTCCAATCAGCGCGAGGGTAGCGGCGGGACCGATCGGCGTGCGGTTGGGCAAACGCTTTTGCAAAGGGAAATGCTGAGTGCCTTCCCAAGCAACATAGCCAATGCCGCCGCCCAGAAAAATTCGGCTGCCAATGCCAACCACTTGTAAGTCGGGATCGTTTAACAGGGGCGAAATGGCTCCAGGACTGGAATACACCGCATTCCCTAAACGAGGTTGCAATGGACCTAGATAGGTGAACAACGGGCGATCGCCGCCATTCACGCCCACAATAAAATTCTGGTAAAGGTTGCGCGGATTGAACAAATAGAATTGATTAATGGTGTCGCGGGTGATTGTGGTTTCAAAAGAAGCACGGGGATAGCAATCGGTCACCTGCCCGATCGCCCTCAAGCTCACCCGTTTCCCGGCAATCAAATCTGCAATCACAGAACCGCCGCCCCGCTCTCGCATTTCCTCTCCGTCAACCGATTCACTGACTTGAGTGGCACCTAAGTATAAATCCACTGCTCCAAACCCCGAATAGGCGGGCACTCCATCGATCCAGCACTGCCGAATTTTAATCGGTGGATCAGTATGCCCCAAGTTGATGATTGCGCCAGAAGACTCCATCGGCTCAAACGTGCCCGTCGTAACGACATCAACTTCTTTTGCTGTCTGCGTCACGCCTACCTCTGCAACCCGTGCTTTTAATTCTTCCGCTGTCCAAACCACTACAGATTTACGGTTAATTTTGTCATTGATTTCGGCGATCGTCCGCATGATGAATCAGATTTTAGGGGTCAGGGAACAGGGAATAGGGAACAGGGAATGGGCAACAAGAGGCAGAGTTAGGCGTTTCCGAGTCGAGATATGAAATTCATAGGGACAATCTCTTGGGGTTGCCCTTTATCCTAAAGAGGGTAGGGACAAGGCGCTACCCCTACCTATGAAAATCATGTCTGCATTCAGCAATGCCCAGATTTAAGGTGCATGTCTTAGTGAATCGATCCTAATTCCTAACCCCTAATTCCTAACCCCTGCTTCCTAGAACCTTTCCAACTCCCCTGCTACTTTCTGCATTAAGGTATGCCAGTCGCCGGGTTGATGTTGGCGGAACAGGCGCATGGTTGGATACCAGGGCGTGTCGTTGCGATCGCTGAGCCAGCGCCAGTCGGCAACGTGGGAAAGTAACAGCCAGACGGGTTTACCCAGTGCGCCAGCTAGATGAGCGACGGAGGTATCGACGGTGATGACGAGATCGAGTTGGGCGATCGCGGTGGCGGTATCTGCCATATCGGTTAGGTGACTGTTGAGATCGTGCAGACGTGATTCCCAGCCAAGCTCAGCAATTTCTATTTGAGGAATTCCCTTTTGCAAACTGTAAAATGCAATATTTGGAACATTCACAATGGGTTCAAACTGCTTGAGAGACAGAGATCGCCGATAGTTTTGTTTATAGAGATTTCCGCCTGCCCAAACGATGCCCACTTTAAAGGCTGGGGAAGACTTATTTGAGGAAGTCGCGGCGATCGGCAGTTGCCAATTAGCAGCAGGCAGATCAATATAGGGCACCGATTGCGGCACTGTCTCCAATGTAGTGCCCAAAATGGTCGGCAAGCTCAGGAGTGGCGCATACACATCAAATGCAGGCAGCGGCAGACCCATCGGAATCAACTCTTCGATTCCTGGGAGAGTAGACAGTAAGCGAATTAGAGGGCGATGGCAGGTGAAAATGACTCGTCCACCGCTTTGAGTGGCGATCGCGGCATAGCGAATAAATTGCAGCGTGTCTCCCAAGCCTTGTTCTGCATGAAGTAAAAGGGTTCGTCCTGCCAGGGGTTTTCCATCCCACACGGGCTGCTTAAACGGACAGGGTGGAAACTCCCCTGTCTTAAACCGCCATTCATATTCTGCAAATCCTTCTTGAAAATTGCCTTGTTGAATCAGCATCAATGCTCGGTTATATCGGGCGATCGCATGATTAGGGCTAAGGGCGAGTACGCGGTTTATCACGCTCAGTGCTTCAGCCAAATTACCCTGATCGAGCAGCACTTTAGAGAGTCCAATGAGGCTGTCTAGATGATCGGGCTGGAGATCAAGCGCCTGTTGATAAAAATGAACTGAAAAATTCGATTTTCCTTGCAATTGCAGCGCAGATCCAATGCCATGAAGCGCGGCGATGTTGCTAGGATCTATGGCTAAAGATTGTTGATATAAGGCAATTGCTGGCTCATATTGTCCTTGCTCTAAATGAATGCTTGCCAAAACATTGTGAGCTTGCACATTCGTTGGCGCAAAGTTAATTATTAGATTGAAATTGGCGATCGCCTCATCCATCAAGCGTTTCCCCTGTTTCCAGAGCGCCAAATTCAGGTTTTCCCGCGCTTCCCGATGCTCTGGGCGGATTGCCAACGCCTGCCGATACAGCACAATTCCTTGCTCTAAATTGCCCTGCTGACAGCAGATCACCCCCATCATGGAGAGCGCATTGACGTTTTGAGGTTGCTGCTGCAAAATTTGCCGATAAAGCTGCTCGGCGGCGGCAAGGTTTCCGGCTTGGTGATAGGCGATCGCGCGATTGAATACTTCAGCCGCATTCACAGAGGAGGGATTTAGCGGAAAGGAGTTAGTCAACGATCATCTCCTTGAACCAGGACGCAACCACAGGTTTAGTCTATCGCTTCTGCTGGCGATCGCAGAAAATAGGAGCCAAGAACTTGACCTGCCCAACTATTTGCGAATCAAACACTTTTCAGTAATTATAGATTACCGTCTCATCGGCTTTTCCATGCCGCCTATGCCATGATGATCGAAATTGTTCCCTTCACATTCGAGGTTAGCCCCATCGCGATCGCGGGAACTAGCTTGTGGTCATTGGCGCTTTACCTCGGTTTATCGCCTCTCAGTGAATGGGTCATTGATCAACTGAGCCGCTGGTTTAATTTTGCCGAGCGATCGCTTTACCTCTCGCAAGCAGAATTTGAACGCGATCGTCAAAGACGAGAAATGCAAAATGCCTTCTACGCCTCCATTTTCAGTATTGTCCCCTTCTTCATATTCGGCGGACTGTGTAACTTTGGCATAGAAGCAACCTTAGGACAAAGTTGGGCAATCAGCATCGGAACTCTAGCGTGTCTAAGTTGCGCCATTTACGAACTGGGACGAAGAGATGGATTGGATTAAGAAAGTTTTGAGTTTTGAGTTTTGAGTTTTGAGTTTTGAGTTTTGAGTTTTGAGTTTTGAGTTTTGAGTTTTGAGTT